>JAVBKH010000274.1:0-3399 GCA_031554155.1 Oscillospiraceae bacterium | reverse complement strand
TGATGGCAGTGATGTTACCATTGAAGATTGGATTTGGTCTTTTGAGCGGCTCAAAAATGCTGCGGATAGTCCGTGGGCTTCATATGCAGGTATAATTGAGTCAGTGACTTCATCAAGCGCTGACATGCTGACAATCAAGCTAAGGCAGCCATACGCGGATTTTGAAACGATACTTGCGCTGCCCGCCTTTTCGGTTCAATCAAAAAAACACGCCGAAAGCGTGGGCGATGAGAAATATTCGAAGCAGCCTATGGGAACAGGCCCGTTTTACTTTGACTCTTACGAAATCGGTAAATCATATCATTTAAAAAGAAACTTGAATTATCGAGATGAAACGTCGTCAAACGTTGATTCTGTAGTTTTCAAAATCGTCAATGACGAAAGTCTGCGAATAAAACAGCTTGAGGCAGGAGAGCTTGATGTCTGCATATCGCCGCCTAACAACCGTGTTGCGGAACTTCGGGCTGACAGCAGATTTGCTGTTGTGTCAGTTCCCAAACTAACGCAGCGTTATGTAGTTTTGAACGTGACAAAGCCACCGCTTGATAACGTAAAGGTTCGAAGAGCTTTGCGCATGGCGACAGAAAAAAAAGAAATAATCGACATGCTGCTATTTAAAAACGCGAACATCGCGTTCAATGTTTTCCCAAGCGGGGTGTTATATCTTGACCCAAGCATGGCCGACGAGGAAAGCTTTGACCTTGATAAAGCGCAGGCGCTTTTGACAGAGGCAGGATTCCCCAATGGATTTGATACTGAGATAAGCTATGTTTTAAGTGATGGGGTGACAACGGGGATTGCTTCCTTACTAAAGGAGCAGTGGGCAAAAATCGGGGTGAATGTCAAGCTGAACGCGCTCTCAAGTGAAGACTGGAACAAACAGCTTGATTCAATGGAGCACACTATCACGACGCTTTGTTGGGCAGAGGAGACTGCAAATCCGTCGGCGTTGTCGACATATCTTTCTGACTACAATATTTCCCACGGATTCCAATCTGGCTACCAAAATCCTAAGCTTTTGCAGCTTGCTGCCGATGCTGCGGCTTCAACTGACGCAGAGAAGCGCGCGGAAATCTACAAAGAAATTCAGCGGCTGCTTTACGATGAATGCCCAATCTTCCCGATTTACAGCGACACTTTTGTAGTGGCTAAAACAAAAGAGGTAATTGGCTTTAACGTTTTGCCGTTTGGATACTACAGTTTGGATAAATTACAGAAGAAATGATATAAATATATATCAAATAGGTAAATTTTTAAAAAATCTTGTAATTTCCTGTCAATTGGAGTATAGTATATAGGGCATAATCGTAACTGATTTAAGTTTATAACAGAAAGCTAGATGCTGTGTGGCATTTAATCTTATTCGGTGTGTGTCCAAGCATTAACACAATAACTTTAAAGGAATGAATCGCAGAATGGTCGTAATCATAAGCCTGTTGCTGTCTCCGCTTTTGCTAGCCTTGATAATTTTGCTTGTGCGTAGCGAAAAAGCGCTTTCGTGGGTTGTGCGCTTAGGAGCGGCACTTATCCTTTTGCAGTCTGTCGTTATGGTGGCTCAAAATTTTGGCACTATTGTCACGGCAGATTTGTCAAACTATCACTGGCTAAAATACGCTGTAATGCTGACGGAAGTCTTTGTTGCAGGATACGTTATTTATGTCGGAATTAAAAACCGCTCTTGGCTTGTGACGATTTTTTCAGCGTTGCAGGTTGGCATTTTGTTTGCATTTGAGTTTACTTACGGCCATGGGCTTGAGGTAACCAAAAGCGTGTACATTGATAAGCTTTCGCAGCTTATGATTTTGATTGTTGGTGTAATCGGCAGCCTAATCTGCATTTACGCAATTGAGTACATGAAAGATTACCACCATCACCACAAAGACATTGTTGACCGACGCAAAAAGTTTTTTGCTGTGCTTTTCTTCTTTATGTCTGCAATGTTTGGCCTTGTTATGTGCAACGACATGACATTGATGCTTTTCTGTTGGGAAATCACGTCGCTTTGCTCGTTCCTTTTGATAGGCTACACAAAAACAAAAGATGCCGTCAAAAATTCTTTTACCGCTCTTACAACTAACGTTGGTGGCGGACTTGCTTTTACAATTGGAATTGTGGTTTTGGGCGTGGGCTACGGTGTTCTCGACTTCAACAGCCTGCTAAATCTTGGCAGGGGAACTGGCGTTGATATTGCAATTTTACTCCTTGCCATTGCTGGCCTAACAAAATCCGCGCAAATGCCTTTTTCAAAGTGGTTGCTTGGTGCAATGGTCGCGCCTACTCCGTCGTCTGCGCTGTTGCATTCGTCAACTATGGTCAAGGCGGGAGTTTACCTAATCTTGCGGCTTGCTCCGCTTTTGGGCGACAATATCCCTGGAATTGCTGTCACCCTTGTTGGCGGCGTTACATTTTTGGTTACGGCAATTCTCGCAATATCCCAAAGTGACGCAAAAAAAATTCTTGCCTACTCAACCATATCCAATTTGGGCTTGATTGTAACCTGTGCAGGAATTAATACGGCAGAATCACTATGGGCTGCGATTATGCTTATAGTCTTCCACGCGGTCGCAAAATCTCTGCTGTTTTGTTCGGTTGGCTCAACAGAGCATTTGCTCGGCAGCCGTGACGTTGAGGATATGGATGGACTTTACCGCGTTTCTCCTGCATTAGCCATGCTAATGATTATAGGTATTGCGGGTATGTTCGTTGCACCTTTCGGTATGCTAATATCAAAATGGGCGGCAATGAAAGCATTCCTTGATTCTGGCAATACATTGATTGTGCTCTTTGTGGCATTTGGTAGCACTTTGACTTTGTTCTTCTGGACTAAATGGATGGGCAAGCTTATTGCCAACGCACAAAAAAGTAACCAGACTGGCTTTGTTTTGGGCAAGGACGAAAAAGTCAGCATGTACACGATGGCAGGGCTTGTCGTTGTTGTTTGTCTCATGTATCCAATTATCTCAAACTCAATAGTCATCCCGTATATTGACAGTAACTTCCACATCAATTTTGTGTCACCCATAAACACGCTTGATACAACAATAATTATATTTATGATGTGCCTGCTTTTCGTTTTGCCACTTGTATTCATTCCGTTTTTCCGCATGAAAAAAGTCTCTCCGACATCTGTGTATTTATCGGGCGAAAATACTGGCGATAATGAGAGCTTCCGCGGCGGATATGGCGAGACTGTTCGCACAGAGATGCGCAACTGGTATATGAGCGACTTTTTTAATCCAGAATTATGCAACAAATTTGGAATGGTCATCTGCGGAGGAACCTTGCTTGCCGCAATGCTGATAGTTCTTGAGGTGGTGATTCGATGAATGAAATACTCATGAATATCGGCAAAGTTTTGCTGATTATAGTTCTTGCGCCGATTGTTGGCGGACTCTTGAC
>JAVBKH010000112.1:0-9839 GCA_031554155.1 Oscillospiraceae bacterium | reverse complement strand
TCGGTAAGCTCGTCCAACGTTGGGTCAAGTGTGGCCACAAATGCGGCCACCGCTGTTCGCGCGAAACCCTCGTTTGTGCTGCGGCTTTTAAAAGTCAGCTTCATTTCGTTTATTTTTTTCATTTTGCTTTACCTCCGTTTTCCATTACAGAAAGCCTGTCCAATCCTGCAAGCTTCATAACTTTGCTAATATGCGACGACATATTGACGACGAAAAGCTTGCCGCTAAGTTCCTGCATCAAGGAGTAACGCCCCATAACAAGGCCAATTCCCGAGCTATCCATAAACGTTACGTCTTTGAAATCGAGAAACATTTCCTGTGGTTGACTTCGAACAGCGGCAGCGTCAATTTCCTCGCGGATTGGCCGCGCAGAATGGTGGTCAATTTCGCCCGAAAGGTACGCTGTGAGACTTTCCTCTGTCAAAGTAATTCGTACCGACATTTGTTTTAACTTCCTTTCGCTGTATATACATATTTTTTCCAATAAAAAATCCTCTATCCATTAGGATAGAGGATTTTGTGTGAATTTTTTCGCAGATTTTGTCGTCAAATACTAGTTAAACTTTTCAATTAGTCTTATAACAGCAGGTCGCACTTCCGACGCAAAATAAAGCGAGCCAAAGTACAAAATTACGTCATCATCTTTGTGGTGGGTAAGTGGCTCAATGACTGTTGAATCCAGTGTCCCCGCGATATAAACGTTCTCGCAGTACTTTGTGGCAACCTTGTATATGTCAGTGACGGGCATTGAGCGTGGGTTTTGCGGCAGAGTGTGTACTGTCAGCGAAAAACAATGAGGCAAGACTTCTTTTAAGATTCCGTCAGCGTCCTTGTCGGACATAAATGCAGCCACAGCATGGATTTTGCGACCATTAAGCAGCTTCAGCGCGCTTGCCAAAGCCCTTCCCCCAGAAAGATTGTGCGCGCCGTCAACAATTACGAGCGGAAGTTCGCTTAAAACTTCAAAGCGGCAAGGGAATTTTGTTGCGGCAATGCCTTGAATGATGTTGTCGTCGCTAATTTCAAAGCCGCCCAACTTAGCAGCGCGTGCGGCTTCAACAACCGTGGCAGCGTTTTGCACTTGATACTCGCCGCACAGCGGAACATGAAGTTTTAGGCCATCGTAAACAATCTCGCTGCCGTTAATGTCCATTGAAATAATCTCTGCTTCTTTGGCAACAAAAAGCTTGTTGCTTTTTTCTGCACAGGTCTTGGATATTACTTCCGCCGAGACTTTGTGCGGTTGAAGATAGCTCACTGTCACGCCGTTTTCTTTGATTATGCCGCATTTTTCAGCGGTGATAGCTTCAATTGTATCGCCAAGAATTTCTGTGTGGTCAAAGTCAATGCTTGTGATGACCGAGCAAATAGGCGTGGTTATCACATTTGTTGCGTCAAGTCGACCGCCAAGGCCAGTCTCAAGCACAACGACTTCGCAGCCCATTCGTGCAAAATAATCCATTGCAACAGCCGTAATCACTTCAAATTCGCTTGGCGTGTCGCCCAAAGCCGCAAGTTCATCCCAATGCGACTTCACAAGCTCGGTAGATTGTGCAAGCTCCTCGTGAGAAACCATGTCATTGTTTACTTGTATGCGCTCGCAAAAATCAAGCACAAATGGCGAGATATAAAGTCCCGTTTTGTAGCCTGCCTGCTTTAAAATTTGACTTAGCATAGCGGAGGTTGAGCCTTTGCCGTTCGTTCCTGCAACGTGAATAAAACGCAGCTTATTTTGCGGATTGCCCATGCGCTCAAGCAGGGCCTGAATGCGGCTTAATCCTGGCTTAGTGCCAAACCGCGCGATGCTGTGAATAAAGCCTACAGCTTCGGTATAGGTCATGGATATTTCTCCCCTTTTTGTTATGTTTATCTTAATCAAAATCCCTTGTTGCTTTTATTTTTTGAATACACTGTTTTGCACCAGACAAAATCATCTTACTACTCCCAGTGCAAAATTTTTGCCAAAACGCGCCGCCAATTTGCGGCGACGCGTAAAAATATTACTACAGATTTTTAAGGCTTTCCTCAATTTTGAGTAGCTTTTCTCTAGCTTTGCTAAGCTTTTCGCGTTCAGCCTCAATAACCTTTTCTGGTGCTTTTGCAACAAAACCTTCGTTTTGCAGCTTGCCGTCTAGGAAGTCAAATTCCTTTTGCACCGCGTCTTTTTCCTTGGTAAGTCTTGCGATTTCTTTTGCGGTGTCCACAAGTTCAGCCATTGGAATGAACACGCGGGCTGCATCTGTTACGACTTGAACAGCGCCATCGGCGGAAAAGTCGCTGCCGATTTCAACTTCGCTTGCAAAGGCAAGCCGTTGTATAAATGCTGCACCTTGCGCAAAAACTCCCGCTTGAGATGTCACAATGAACACCTTTGCTTTTTTGGAGGGAGGTACGTTCATGTCGGCGCGTCGTGCGCGAATTGCGCGAATAACGTCCATGATGCTTGAAAAATCGCTTTCCTCTTTTTCGAACACATGTGCTGTGTTAAACAGTGGCCAGCTTGAAATCATGATGCTGTCGCCGTCGTGTGGTATTGCCTGCCACAATTCCTCTGTGATGAACGGCATGAATGGGTGAAGCAGACGCAACGTGCCGTCAAGCAGGTAGACGAGCATTTGCTGTGCGCGCTTAGCGGACGCGCCGCCCGCTTGTACGCGGCTTTTTGTAAGCTCAATATACCAGTCGCACAGAATATCCCAAATGAAATCGTATAGTTTGCCAGAGGCCACACCAAGCTCAAATTTTTCGAGACTTTCTGTGACTTCCGCAACGAGACGGTTGTATTTTGTAAGAACCCATTTGTCCTCAATTGAAAGTTCAGTGGGCAATCCTGCCGTAAAATTGTCGTCAAGATTCATCAAAACAAAGCGTGTCGCATTCCAAATCTTGTTTGCAAAATTGCGCGCAGACTTTGTTTTTTCCTCGCTATAGCGCATGTCATTGCCAGGGGAAACGCCTGTCGCAAGGGCAAAGCGAAGTGCGTCCGCGCCAAACTCTGCAATGATTTCAAGCGGCTCAATGCCGTTGCCAAGGGATTTGCTCATCTTGCGGCCTTGAGAATCACGAACGAGGCCGTGTATGAAAACGGTGTCAAAGGGTGTCTCGCCCATCTGTTCAACGCCCGAGAAAATCATTCTTGCGACCCAGAAAAAGATAATGTCGTAGGACGTGACTAGCGTGCTTGTGGGGTAAAAATATTTTAGCTCGGCTGTGTTTTCGGGCCAACCAAGGGTGGAGAATGGCCACAATGCTGACGAAAACCAAGTGTCAAGCGTGTCTGGGTCTTGTCGCAAGGTTTTGTCGCCTGCAAGTTTTTGGGCTTCTTCCTCGGTTCTTGCAACATAAACTTTGCCGCTTTCGTCGTACCAAGCGGGGATTCTATGCCCCCACCAAAGCTGCCGCGATATGCACCAGTCTCTAATGTTTTCCATCCAATTATAATAGATTTTTTCAAAACGGTCGGGGATAAAGCGAGTCTTGCCGTTTTTTACAACCTCAATGGCAGGCTCTGCAAGGGGCTTCATCTTGACAAACCACTGCATTGAGACACGTGGCTCAACCGAAGACGAGCAGCGATAGCAACTGCCGACGTTGTGTACGTGGTCCTTGACATTGACAAGGAAGCCGCCAGCTTCAAGGTCAGCCACAACGGACTTACGCGCGGCTTCGCGGGTTTGCCCCGTGTACTTGCCGCCGTTTTCGTTTATAGAAGCGTCGTCATTCATCACGTTTATGACGGGCAAATTGTGGCGCAAACCGACTTCAAAGTCGTTGGGGTCGTGAGCAGGTGTAATTTTAACGCAGCCTGTTCCAAAATCCATCTCGACGTAGGAGTCTGCAATAATCGGAATTTCGCGATTGACTAGCGGCAAAATCAAGGTTTTGCCCACAAGATGCTTGTAGCGTTCATCGTCGGGGTGAACAGCAACGGCGGTGTCGCCGAGCATGGTTTCAGGGCGAGTTGTAGCGACTTCAAGCTTGCCGCTACCATCAGAAAGCGGATAGGCAATGTGCCAGAAGTGACCTTCTTTTTCCTCAAATTCAACTTCAGCGTCGGAAATCGAGGTCAAGCAATGTGGACACCAGTTTATGATGCGCTCGCCGCGATAAATCAAATCTTTTTCATACAGGCGGTTGAATACCTCAACAACGGCCTTGGAGCAACCTTCGTCCAATGTAAAGCGTTCGCGCTCCCAGTCGCAGGACGAACCTACTTTTTTAAGCTGCGCGCAAATGCGGCCCGCATAAAGCCGCTTCCACTCCCATGCGCGGACGAGAAAACCCTCGCGGCCGATGTCATCCTTGGTCACGCCTTCTTCTTTCATTGCAGCGACAATTTTGGCTTCCGTCGCGATAGAAGCATGGTCGGTGCCAGGCAGCCACAGCGTCTCAAAGCCCTGCATTCTGCGAAAACGAATGAGCAAATCTTGCAAGGCATTGTCAAGCGCGTGGCCCATGTGAAGCTGCCCCGTGATGTTAGGAGGCGGCATAACTATACAATATGGCTTTTTGTCGGGATTTGGCTCGGCGTGGAAATATCCCGCGTCCATCCAGAATTCGTAGGTGCGGTCCTCCACCTGAGCAGGGTCGTACTGCTTTGAAAGTTCCTTTGCCAAGTGATTTCCTCCAATTATTAAAAATATGTTGATTTGCATATAACTTTCCAGTTTAATAAAAGTAATTATACTTTATAATTCCCGCAATATCAAGTAAAAGCTAATATTAAGGCAATTTTTAAATCAAGTTATCTGTATTTATAAAATTAGTCAAATTATGATAATTATTTCACAAATCTTTGTATTGTTATTTTGTAGACAAACAACTTAATTTTTGCTATAATACTACTTGTTAGTTTGTCGCAAATGTTATTTAGATTATGCAAAATACACAAGCATATTGGGAGGAATTGGGTAAAATGGCCAATAGAACAACGAAGCTTCCTTTTAAAGGTACGCCTGAACAAAAAAGTGAGCTTATGCAGGTACTTCACGAAGTTAAAGGGCAGCAGGGTGCGTTAATGCCCGCATTGCAAAAGGCTCAACATATTTACGGCTATTTGCCGATAGAAGTCCAGAAAATGGTTGCGGACGGTCTTGGTATTAGACTTGAAGAAGTCTACGGCGTGGCCACGTTCTATTCCCAATTTTCGCTTAACCCTAAGGGAAAATACAAAATTTCTGTTTGCCTTGGAACAGCTTGTTACGTTAAGGGTGCAGGCGATATTTTTGACAAAATTGCTGACCACCTTAAAATCAAGGGCGGCGAGTGCACAGTAGACGGCAAGTATTCCCTTGAAGCCTGCCGATGCATTGGAGCATGTGGCCTTGCCCCAGTTTTAACAGTCAACGAGGACGTTTACGGCAGACTTACTGCCGCTGATGTAAACGACATCATGAAAAAATACGACGCTTTGGACTAGTATAGTCAATAATCATAAAAAAAGATTGTACATAATAAACGGCGTTCACTTTTGCGGTGAACGCCATTTTGTTTTGCTATTTTAATTCCCTTGCCTAATCTCCGCGCGTTTGATTTTGCCGCTGATTGTTTTGGGCAGCTCTGGGACGAACTCAATGATTCGTGGGTATTTGTAGGGTGCAGTCACGTTTTTAACATGCTCCTGCAACTCTTTTACTAGCTCGTCGGAGGCTGTGAAGCCTTTGTTTAGCACAACCGTAGCCTTAACGATTTGGCCGCGCTTGGGGTCTGGTGCGGCAGTTATGGCGCATTCAAGCACTGCGGGGTGTTCGCCTAACGCACTTTCAACTTCAAACGGGCCAATGCGATAGCCAGAACATTTGATTACGTCGTCGTTGCGGCCCACAAACCAGTAATAGCCTTCATGGTCGCGCCATGCAACGTCGCCCGTGTTGTATGCGCCGCCTGCAAATGCGGCGTCAGTAAGCTCTTGGTTTAGATAATAGCCTCTAAACAGGCCCACGGCTTCAACATTTCTTATTACGATTTGGCCCTCTTCTCCGTCCGCACAGGATTTGCCCTCGGCGTTAACAAGGTCAATGTCATAAATAGGGGCAGGCTTGCCCATTGAGCCTGGCCGCGGCTCAAACCACGGGAAGTTTGCAATGAGAACGGAAGACTCCGATTGACCGAAGCCCTCGGCCATTGGTGTGCCAAGTATGCTCTTGACCTTCTCGAATGTGTCGGGATTAAGCGGCTCACCCGCGTTGCCGCAACGCTTGATAGACGACAAATCATAGGTTTCCATTCCGTCGGCAAGCATAAAGCGGAACATGGTGGGCGGTGCGCAAAAGGTTGTGACCTTGTATTTTTCTAGCTTGGACAGCAGATTCTTAGGTACAAACTTGTCCATGTCGTAGGCAAAAATTGTGGCACCGCAAATTAGCTGCCCGTAAATTTTCCCCCAACCAAACTTAGCCCAGCCAGAGTCTGAAACCGACATGTGCAGCTTGTTTTCCTGCACTTGCTGCCAATATTTCGCGGTAACAATATGCCCAAGTGGGTGCGAAAAATTGTGTAGCACCATTTTTGGCATACCAGTTGTGCCAGATGTAAAATAAATCAGCATAGGGTCGGTGGATTTTATTTCTGGTTTATCAAAAATTTCTGAGCAGGCTTTGATTCCGTCGTCAAAGTTAATCCAACCGTCGCGCACGCCTGCGGCAATGATGCGGTTTTCGATTGTGGGGCATTGCGGCATGGCAGCGTCCATTTGCGAGACGACAAATTCATCATCAACGCAAACAACTGCCTTAATTTTTGCTGCATTTGCGCGGTATGCAATGTCCTTTGCTGTTAGCTGCATTGTGGCGGGGATTATCACCGCGCCAAGCTTGCACAGCGCAATTGCGGTAATCCAATACTCAAAGCGTCGGCGCAAAACGCACATAACAACGTCACCTTTTTTTATGCCGATGCCTTTGAAGAAATTGGCGGCTTTGTTTGAAAGCTTGCTCAACTCGTCAAAGGTGAAGCTGCGCTCGTCGCCGTGGTCGTTGCACCAGACTAGCGCAAGCTTTTCGTTGTCAAGCTTCGCCCATTCGTCGATGATGTCAAAGCCAAAGTTGAAGTTTTCGGGAATATTTATCTTGTAATTTTTAATAAAATCCTCATAGGAATCAAATTCCACGCGGGGCAAATATTTTTCAAGCATTTTTATCACCTATTCCACTATCACAGTTAAAAATCTGGATTTTTTTTCACCGACGGCGTGTTGACCATGAGGGTGAGTGGGGTCAAAATAAATTGCGTCGCCTTCGCCCAGCGTGTGCTCTATTCCGTCGTAAGTCACAACAATAGTGCCTTCTAACACAAGATTAAATTCTTGCCCCTTGTGTGTGACCATAGCGGCCTTTGCGTCGCTTGGGTTGAGCGTTACAAGCAGCGGCTCCATGATTTTGCCGCCGAACATCGGAGCAAGACTCTCGAACATATATCCCTTGAAACGGTCAATGGTGTGGCCGTGTCCGCGCTTGCAAATTTCGTAGGTGTTAAGTCGAGATGACTTTCCCGTCAAGATTTCGTTCATATCCACGCCGAATTTTTGGGACATATGGTACAGCACACTAATCGGAATATTTTTTCCTGTCTCCTCATAATCGCGGTACGCTTCGACGCTGACGCCAACTTCCTTTGCCATTTCTTCTTCTGTAAGACCAAAAATGTCGCGCAATTCTGTGATTCTTGCAGCGATTTGCCTCATTTCTTCGCTCATTTGCTCACTTCCTTAGATATTATTAATTTAACATGATAAAGTAAAAGAGACGCTTTGTCAAGATATGAAATTTATGGTATAATTACAATATGAAATGGGGGCGAAACAATGGTTTCAGGTGCAGAGGCTATGGTGCAGTGCCTTAAAAAAGAGGGCGTTGATTTGGTCTTCGGCTATCCCGGTGCGACGATTGTGCCGTTTTACGACGCGCTTTCCACCTCGGGAATACGCCATATTCTTACGAGAAGTGAACAAGGAGCAGGCCACGCGGCAAGTGGCTATGCGAGAATAACAGGCAGGGCAGGCGTATGCATTGCCACCTCTGGCCCTGGTGCGACAAACCTTTTTACAGCAATTGCCACAGCTTACAGTGACAGTATTCCCATGATTGCCATAACAGGGCAAGTCAAGACATCGCAACTTGGGCGAGACGTTTTTCAAGAGGTTGACACTACGGGAGCTGCCGAGCCATTCACGAAATACGCGTATCTTGTAAAAACGGCGGACGAGCTGCCCCGCGTGTTTAAGGAGGCTTTTCATATTGCGACAACAGGTCGCAAAGGGCCTGTTCTAATCGATGTTCCAATGGACGTGCAGGAGCAGCTAATCAAGTTTGAATACCCTAAGGAAGTGAATATTCGCGGCTACAAACCGCGTTTTGACGGCCACCCTTTGCAGATAAAAAAAGTAGCGGAGGCAATTACAAAAGCAAAAAAACCGCTTGTCTGCTGTGGTGGAGGCGTGTTCCTTGCAAACGCACAAGCTAATTTGCAAAAGTTTTGCGAGGAGGCGCAAATCCCAGTAGTCTCAACAATGATGGGAATTAGCGCGTTGCCGCCAAGCCACCCGCTTTATTATGGTATGCTTGGACAATGTGGGCGAAAAGCGGCCAACGTCGCTGTTCTTGAAAGCGACCTGCTCATTTTGATTGGCGCACGTGTGGGTGACCGCGCAATTCGCCCATCACAGCTTGAGGCAGGCGCGCAAATCGTACACATTGACATTGACTCCGCAGAAATCGGCAAAAATGTTGGCACTACAATACCGCTTGTGGGCGATGCCGCACGAGTGCTTGAACAATTGCTTGCAAAGCAGCCAAAAGCGAGCTGCGCGGCTTGGATTTCGTACCTAGACGACATGCGCAAAAACGAGCATGAAGAAGCGGCACGAACCGCGCTTGACCCAAATGCTTTTGTAAAAGCCCTTTGCAATCGCCTAGATGAAAATTCCGTATATGTTGCGGACGTTGGTCAAAATCAGCTTTATTCCGCGCGGAATTTCGCGTCACGTGGTCGGTTTATCACAACGGGCGGCATGGGGACGATGGGGTACAGCATACCCGCCGCAATCGGCGCAAAGCTTGCCAACAAAAAATCCACGGTTGTTGCTGTTTGCGGCGACGGTTCTTTCCAAATGTCTATGAACGAGCTTGCCACAATGCGGCAGCATGACGCGCCGATTAAGCTTGTCATTATGCGGAATAATTCACTTGGACTTGTGCAGGAAATCCAGAAAGAATTATACAAAGGCCGAGAATTTGCTGTTGACTTAGCGGGCAGCCCAGATTTTGGGATTATTGCGCAGGCTTATGGCATCAAACATGAAAAAATTAGCGAGGCAAAAGAGTGCGAAGCGGCAATTTCTCGCATGTTAAGCGACGACAGCGCATATCTACTTGAATGTGTATTATCGCCAGATGAGGTGGCAAAATGAAAATGAGAAGCATAATCGCGGTATTAGTGGAGAACAGGGCAGGCGTTTTGTCGCGGACGGCAGGGCTTTTTGCGCGACGAGGATTCAACATTGGCAGCCTTGCTGTGGGCGAGACCGAGGACTCGTCAGTTTCGCGCATGACGATTGTCGTCGAGGGTGACGAGCGCGACATTGAACAGGTGAGCAAGCAGCTAAACAAGCAAATCGACGTTATCAAAGTAAAAAAGCTTGATGCTGAAAACTCCACGCGGCGTGAGCTAGCACTTGTCAAGGTGAACGCAACGCCAAAAACACGGGGCGAAATTTACGATGTGGCCTCGATAATGAACGCCGACATTGTTGACCTTTCAGCCACCACGCTTACGATTGAAATTGCCGACCGACCAGAGCGCGTCCAACTTTTGCTTGACATGCTAGAGCCGTATGGCGTTGC
>JAVBKH010000216.1:0-3781 GCA_031554155.1 Oscillospiraceae bacterium | reverse complement strand
GTAATAAACAAGCGAGCATATCGGCAGGTAAACATACACAAACGACAGGCTTGCCACGTTCATAGGCAATAGGTTGTGCAGAGCTTGCAGCGGGGTCATGCTTTTACCTCATCTACGAGTTTTTTGTACTGCTCAAGGGTTAGCATTTGGTTTAAAAGGGGAAGCACCGCGCCTGTTGAAAGTCTTTGTGGCAAACCTAGCCTGCGAAAAAGCTCGCGGCGATAAGTTGAGCTGTTTTCTCCGCCGCAAAGTCCGTCGTCGTAAAGGTCAAAGCGGGTGATTTCTGGCGGCTTTTGCTCCTTTGAGCCGACTGTGACGCCTGCTCTATCAAAAGCATCGCGCAAAACCGCAAGCTCCATTCCCTCAACGCCCAGCTTGCCCTCTGCCGACGGCTTGGCCTTACGTCTTTCCTTGCCCAAAACATCTGGGATATAGACGTTGATTATTTCGCCCTCCAACACAATGCCCGAGAGTAGCGCGCGAATTTGAAAGCCTGCCGCGTCGGAGTCTGTTAGCACAACGATTCCGCAGGTTTTTGCAAGCGAGCGAATAAGCCCCTGCATTTCCTTGTCTTTAAAAATGCGAAATCCGTTGGTTGTTAGAATAACGCTGTCAATCAAAGCTTCAAGCTTGATTTTGTCGTATTTTCCCTCAACAATAACAGCTTGCGTCAAATGAATTTTTTCCAAGACTATAACCCCCTAAACACGATACGCAAAAAGCTGCGTCACTGCTTTTTCAAGCAGAATTTTATCGTCTAGGCTTGTCGATTTCATTTTTAGGTCGGCATCATAAAGGCAAACAAGACACTTGCGAAGAGACGCGGCAGAAAGCCTGCCCGAAAACGCGTTTTGCACACGGTATTCGCTTTTGTAGCCAAACATTTCCATGACGTCGTGCGCAGACTTGCCCTCATCCCGCGCAATCCTTGCACGGTAAAAATCCACGTATGACATTGTAAGCACCGACAAAATTCCGATAGGTTCTTCTCGCAAATAGAATAAATTCGCAAGAATTTCCATTGCACGCTGCATATTGCCCGAAAGTATGCACTTGCTCAAATCGAAGACCTTAGCTTCAATTTTGGCTGTGGCAACAGCGTCCACATGTTCGCGGGTAAGCTCGCCACTGCCGGCATAGGCGCAGATTTTCGATACTTCCGCTGTTAGGGTGTTCATGTCGTTCTCGCAGATTTGCAAAATGTATTTGCAAATTTCGGGGTTAGCCTCGCAGCCATTCTTTTTTGCAACAGACTTGATAAACGTTTGCAGACCTGCTACTCCTCTTGAGCCAAGCTCAACGGCGTTGCCGTGCTTTTCTGCAAGCTTAATAAGCTTTTTGGCATTTGCGGATTTAGAATCAAACGCAGGAGCTTTTGCAGTGACAATAAGAACACAGGCGGGGTTTAAATCCGAAAAAAGTTCCTCAAGATTTTTTTGCTGCTCTGCGTTGGTTTTGGCAGCGTCCAAATCATCGAGCAAGACGCACTTTTCTTTCGCCATAAGCGGCATGGCCTCGGTTGCATCGTAAAGTGTGTCATAGTCGAGCTTGCGACCGTCGAGCTTTTGAAAATTGAACGCGGAAGCATCACCACAAACCTTTGTGACAATCTGCTTGCTCCAAGCGTCAATCAAATAATTTTCACTGCCAAAAAGGAAATATAGCCCTTTTGGGGTCGAAGCCTTGAAGGCTTTTGAAAAGCTTTCCTCGTTTTTGTAGAGCATAATCGTCCCTCCTAGACCTTGAGCAATATTCGGCTTTCGCCGAAAAGCCGCGCGCCAACAGGCTCATAAAGCGGCGAAATTTTGCGCGGCAACAACATCACACCGTCGTCATAAATGTGAATTCTACCGTCGGTTGTCTCCATTATATCACATTCGTCTCTTATTTTCACAATTTCATTTTTGCCAGTGGTTATGTAAATATCTTCGTTTGTGAGACTAACTTTAATTTTTACGCCGCCCAAAACATCAAGCTCCGCGTAGCCGCCCGAATAAACGTGGCTGCTTTGCACCGCCACTTGAAGCTGCTCCTCAATGTACGCGTCGTTTGGTGCGAGTATACAGCCAATCTTGTAGGCGCTTGCAAGCCGCAAAACCCCAGAACCAACGGTGTCTGCGCTGTCTGCGGCCACAAGAGCCGCAATTTCCTGCACGCCGCGATAGTTTAGATATTTTAGCAGAATCGAAATTTCGTAGGCATCTGGTGTGCCTAGCACAACAGCTTCTTTTTCGCGAATCAAAAGTGCCACGTTGCAATCTGTGAGCGTAACAAGCTCAACTTTGCCCCGATTTGCAGCCGTCGCCGTCAAATCCCCAACAGAGTAGCCCACAAGCAAAAGGGCGAGAGCGTAGCTGATAATTTTTTTGTCAAGCCTGAATCCTAAGCGAATACGGAAGAACATGAGCATAACTACAATTGCAGAAACGAAGGCAAGCCAAAGCAGCAAATAGCTTTCGTCTATAGCTACGATTGCGAATGGCAGACTGCCTAAAATCTCCGAGACCTTGATAATCATGGACGTTGAAAAATCGGTGGCCGCTGCAATAATTCGTATGACAAGTGGTGCAGTTGTTGAAAAGCTACACACAATCCCGCCGAGAATTGCAATTGTCGTAAACGGCGAAATCAAAATATTTGCAAGGGGTGAGACAAGCGAAATCCAACCGCTCATTAAAAGCAACAGCGGCGCAGTAAAGGCATAGGCCGAGACGCTGACTGCCGCAATGTTTATCACAGAGCTTGAAATAAAGCTTGAGGCTTTACCTTTCGGCACACGGTTGCTCGTGAATTTTTCTGTTATTGTGACGTTTAGCATAATAATTCCAAGGGTTGCCGCAGCCGAAAGCCACAAGCCCCAACCCATGCACCAGTGCGGCCAAATTACTGCGCAAAGCAGCAACGCTGCACCGAGGGAGCTTTTGGAGTCTGCCTTGCGCGAAAATATTTGGCTTGTAAGCGAAAGTGCCGTCATAACAAACGCTCGCAAAACTGACGCACCAAACCCCACAAGCAAAGTGAAAAGAAAGCTTACGATTAAGGCAATCAAGCAGATTATTGAGTTTTGCAAGCGCATTTTTCTTAAGGTTAGCGCAATAAAGCCCACAATCATGGAAAGGTGCATTCCCGAAACCGAAAACAAATGCACAGTGCCAGACCGACCAACGGCTGTAAAAATCTCTGGCGAGATGTTCGTCTTGATTCCAAGCACCATAGCTGCGACAACATTGGCATTTTCCTCGCTTAGCTTTGCGTAGATGTTGTTCGCGAGAAATACCCGCAGCCGCAACATTGCGCGCTCAAAAAGGTAGCTGCCCACAGGTATTCTCGTAACCTCGTGCGGTGTTTGCCCAATCAACATTATCCCGCGAGACCTGTACCACCCGCTGTCTGGCGCGGGTATTAGCTTCACTTTTAGACGGATTGTATCGCCCATATTGTGCTCGATGTCCGAAAATCCGCGCACTAAAATGCTCACATTCTTTGGCGCTTTTGGGTAATCGACGAAGCTTGCTTTCATCGTGTAGCCAATGCTAGAAATTCCGCGGTCAACGTCCTCAACTAAGCCCTCGATTGTTGTGGTCTCAAAGGCAAGAGCTTGTATAGGCTCAATCTGCCTGCGCTCATATAGCCAAAAGGCGGCAAAAGCAAGGGAGGCCACAAGAAAAACAAGGCAGAGGTCCTTGAAAAATTCTCGCCGCTGGCGCAATAAAAAACAAAGCACCGCAGTAACCGCCGCCGCTATGGAAAGCCCTATTGTATTTGCATTAAGAAAAAAAGC
>JAVBKH010000129.1:0-11308 GCA_031554155.1 Oscillospiraceae bacterium | reverse complement strand
ACATGTGGGAGGGCACAATGCCCAACAGACCTCTTGTGGCCTTGGAAGTTCTTGACATAGTTTCAAGCAAATATCCGTCAGCACTTGCCGATATTTACGGCATGGATTTGCTGAACAATCCCGCTGAAATGGCCAAAGTTTGCGTTGAAAAATATGGTGCAGACTTAATAAGCGTTTCGCTAATGGGCACACACCCAGAAAAGGGCAACAGGTCGGCAGAAGATGCCGTCAAGCTTGTAGGCTCGATTCTCAAAGCAGTCGATGTGCCGCTTATCATCACAGGACACACACATTTTGAGAAAAATAACGAAGTCATGAAAGCTGTAGCCCAGAGTTTTGCAGGAGAAAATCTGCTGCTGAACTGGGTTGAGCAGGATAACTACAAGACAATTGCGGGCGTTGCAATGGCGTATGGCCACTCGCTTGTGGCGCAGTCACCGATTGACGTTAACATCGCAAAGCAAATGGCGATTCTTCTCACAAACATGGATTTCCCGAAACAAAACATCGTGATTGACCCGACCACAAGCGCGCTGGGCTACGGAATCGAGTACACTTACTCCGTAATGGAGCGTATTCGCATAAGCGCATTGGACGGTGAAAACATGCTTTGCGCGCCCATGATTGTGACACCTGGTGCGGAAACCGCAAAAATCAAGGAAGCAAAGGCGCTTGAGTCCGACTTCCCACAATGGGGCAATCTTACCGACCGTGCTGCGGCGCTTGAGTTTGTTTCGGCGCAGTCGTACCTCTATGCAGGCGCAGACTTGCTCATAATGTATCATCCGCTTGCGGCAGTAGAAATTAAGAAAACCATAGAGCAATTGCTTGATGGCAAGGGGGGCAAATGATATGGCATTGACAGGATTGCAGATTCAAAAGCTTTTACCTAAAACAAACTGCAAGGAATGTGGTTCCAATACTTGCCTTGCTTTCGCGATGAAGCTTGCAGGAAAAAAAGCCGAACTTTCGGAATGTCCGTATGCTTCTGATGAAGCTAAGGCCGTTTTAGGCGCGGCAAGTGAGCCGCCTGTAAAGACTGTAACAATCGGCAAAAACAAGGTCGGCGGCGAACTGGTTTTGTACAGACATGAAAAAACCTTTGTCAATCAACCAATATTTGCGGTAAACGTCAACGATTCCGACGATAAAATCGAAGAAGCCGTAAGTAACATAAAAAACTATACACTTGAGCGTGTTGGCGAAGTCTTGGATTTTGGCGCAGTCGCTGTGACTCAAACACAGGATAATCCGCAGAAATTCTTAGACGCGGTGAAAATCGCGGCAGCATCTGGTATGCCTGTAATTTTGCGGGCAAAAGACGCTGCAACTGCCAAGGAAGCAGCAGTTTTAATCAAGGAAAACGGTGGCGTAATTGCGGGTGCTGACAAAGCCTCCGCCGCAAGCCTCGCAGAAGCAGCTTCTCAAAACGGCCTCGTCCTTGGCGTAACTGGCGCAACCATTGACGAAATTGCCGAAGTCACAGCGAAGACCAAAGAAAGTGGCTTTAACGAGATGGTGGTCAGCCTTCCTGCGACTTCGCTTGTGCAAAGGTTTCAGCTCAACACCGTTGCAAGACGCGCTGCATTCCAGAACGTCAAATCAATGGGATACTCCATGTTGCACTTCATCAACAACGGAGATATGTACGATTTGTTGCGAGATTCCACGAACGAAGTCTGCAAATACGGCGGCATAATCGTGTTCCCCAAGCTCGACATTGCAATGATTTCGACTCTGATGATTCTTCGACAAAACATATTCACAGACCCACAAAAGCCAATTCAAATGGAGCCCGGAGTCTACAAAGTCGGTGAGCCAGACGAAAACTCCTACGTTTTTGTTACCACGAATTTCTCGCTGACATACTTCCTTGTCTCTGGCGAAATTGAAAATTGCGGACTTAGCTGCTGGCTTGTAATCCCCGAATGTGAGGGCTTGAGCGTTTTGACAGCTTGGGCTGCAGGCAAATTCTCTGGCGACATGATTGGAAAATACGTCTTATCCCAAGGCCTAGGAGATACGCAAAAGAACAAGACGCTAATAATTCCAGGCTATGTTGCGCAAATTAAAGGCGATGTTCAAGAAGCTTTGCCAGGGTGGGAAATCTTGGTAGGCTCACAAGAAGCGTCGGACATTGAGTCCTTTGTCAACAACACATTGAAGAAATAACTTGCAAAATTTGAGTGTCTGACAAGGTATGCAGCAGCGGACGCTTGTCAGACACTCAATTATTTTATACAAGAGGTATATTTAATGCCGAAAATTACTTTTTTGCCAGACGGCAAGGTCTATCAAGCTGAAAAAGGTGCGTTGATTCAAACTATCGCAGAGCAGGCAGGCGTCACGATTTCGTACCCATGTGCGGGTAAAGGCGTGTGCGGAAAATGCCTAATCAAGATTGAAAAAGGCGCAGTCGATTTTGAAAATAATGGCAAATTGCCAAAAGAATTGCAAGACAAAGGCTTTGTTTTGGCTTGCAGAGCCAAGGTTGCTGAATCAGACGCAGAGATTTTCGTCACAGAAGCACTTGTTGACGAGCTAGGCCAATTTTCCGACAGCCTTAGTGCAATTGGATTGGACGAAGCTTTGTTCCCCAAGTCTGACGAAATCAAGCCAATCACAATGCACAAGGAAATATCTGTGGCGTTGCCGGAAATGCTTGACGGATTGGGCGACTACGACCGATTTATACAGGCTGTAAAACTTGAGCTAGGCGCTGAAACAGTTGATTTGCCGCTTGGTATATTACGAAAATTACCCGACGAATTGCGACAAAACGACGGCAAAATTTCTATTTTTTATAATGCAACTGATAACACTAATACTTTTAGTAATAATATACGAATAGTAGATATATGCCAAAATAATACAAAATTCAATCTTGGCCTTGCAATCGACATCGGCACAACCACGGTCGCAATTAGGCTCATCGACATTGAAAGGGCAAGCGTAATCGACACAATAACGCTTTACAATGCGCAAATCGACCGTGGCGAAGATGTAATCAGCCGCATAAACTACGCGAAAAATCCAGACCGAATTCTCGAAATGAAATCGCTGATAATTTCCACAATAAACAATGGAATTGACAGTTTGTGCGAAAAAAACGGAAATATTTCGCACGACAATATATATACCGTCACTATTTCTGCGAATACCACAATGGTGCAGCTTTTCATGGGGATTAACCCCCAATTTATACGGCTTGAGCCGTACACACCCGCTGTTATGGGTGTACCAACGTACAAAGCGAGTGAGCTTGGGCTAAAAACAAACCCCAACACACCTGTGTGGATAGCACCGAATATCGGCAGCTATGTAGGTGGCGACATCACGGCGGGACTACTTTGTACCGATTTTGCCCTCGATACCGAGGAAATTTGCATTTTTATAGATATAGGCACAAACGGCGAAATTGTGCTTGGCAACAACGATTTTCTATTGAGTTGTGCTTGCTCGGCAGGCCCTGCCTTTGAGGGCGGCGGCATTGACATGGGTATGCGCGCGTCACAAGGTGCAATTGAAGGAATTGAGATTGACCGCGAGACTTGTGACTGCAAGGTTTCCGTTATAGGCGGCGGAAAAGCAAAAGGTATTTGCGGCTCTGGGTTGATTTCAGTTGTTGCAGAGCTTTTTGAGGCGGGGATAATCGACCAACGTGGCAAAATCGACCGCAGCGGTAAATATAAAAACGTGGTCGCTGAAAGCAAAAATGCGAGATTTTATATCACGCCGCAAAGCGAAAACGACGCAGGAGTTTACATCACGGAAAATGACATAGACAATTTTGTCCGTGCAAAGGCAGCTATTTTTTCTGCATGTGTCACTATGCTAAACAGCGTGGAGCTTGATTTTGACAGCATTTCCAAGTTTTATATTGCTGGCGGATTTGGTCGATATATCGACGTTGAAAAGGCGCAGATTCTTGGGCTTTTGCCGCGGCTAGATGCAGACAAGTTTGTGTACGTGGGTAATTCATCGCTGCTTGGCTCTCAAATGGCTTTGTTGTCGGAAAAGCATCGATGTAAAGTCAAAGAGCTTGCCAACCGCATTACCTATGTTGATTTAAGCACAGAGGCAGGTTACATGGACGAATATGTGGCTGCAATGTTCTTGCCGCACACAAACATGCGCCTGTTTGAAAAGAAGTAAGGAGTGATGAGAGTTTGTTGGTTGCAATAAAAATGCCTAAGCTGCACGCACTTGATGAATACGAAATAGTTAGATTCCATCATAAGGTTGGCGACGAGGTTAAGCGTGGAGACATTTTTTTGGACGCGTTACTCGACGACGGAACAGAGCGAAATGTTGCATTTTACGTAGGCGGTAGAATTACCGAAATCAACGTGACAACAGGCAGCATTGTCCGAGAAGATTCACTTTTAGGTGTTATGGAAGACGGAAAATAAAATTAAAATATAAATAGGAGGCCATAAAAATGTGTGGTATTTACAGTAATCCTTACGAAACGGCTCGCTCTTTGACGGTGGCAGCCGCTCAAAAACTTGTGGTTAATCAAGCGGGAAAAAGCATTGATGAAAGCAACATCGAGCTTGGCAAGCAGCTTGCATTAGTTTACAAAACAATTTTGAGTGAGCTTATGCGCGAAGATAACCAAGACGACGACCACGACCACGACCACGACCACGAACACACCCATGACCATGACGGTCACAGTCACACGCATTCACATTAAGATTCTGCAAAACAAACAAGTCACGCATAGATGCAAAAAAATTGCAATCACGCGTGACTTGTTAGCTAAAGGCATTTTCGAGCTTCGATTTTGCGTCCTTGAAAGCGAATTCTAATAGCGGTGGGCAATCATCAATATCCACTTCTAGCTTGTTTAGTTTGGCAGCAAAAGCCATGCAGGATTTTTCACCGCATTTTGTGCAATTTGTTTTGGGCAGCATGTTGAAAATAGTCAAAGTTGGCACACGCTTTCGTGTTGTGTAAAGTGGAACGATTTCAGACATGCTTTCGTAAGTGTCGTTAACCAAGTCAATAAGCCAATCCAAAAGCTCGTGAAGCTCTGTCTTGTTGCAAAATCTAGCCACGTTGACTTGATTTTTGACTAGCGTAAATTCAATTTTATCTTGAAAAAACTTAATCGAGTTAGAGTTGGGGTTATAGTCCGACCGCCTGAACATGCTGTTCAAATAGGGCATGACCTCGCTTAAATCGGTGGACGCAATCGAGTTCGCAATGAATTTGTCGGGCTCTTGAACGCAAATGTTAACATCAACTATGTTTATCGACCTTAAAAACATCTTGTCAGCTCCTGCCCGCAATTATTCGAAGTGCGTCTATTAAGCAATCAATGTCCTGCTTTTGATTAAAATATCCGACGCTGACACGCACAGCGCCAGTTTTATCTGTGCCGAGCAGGCGGTGAGCTTGTGGCGCACAGTGAAGCCCCGCACGCACCATAATCCCAAAACTTTGGTCAAGTTCGAGAGCTACCTTGTTAGGGTCTTGTCCAACAATATTAAACGAGACTAAGCCAAGACGCTCCTGTGCGGACTTTGAGCCGTAATATTTAAGCCCGTCAATTTTGTCAAAGCCGTCTAAGATTTGCTGTGTCATTTCAATTTCGTGCTCGCGGATTTGGTCAACTCCTGTATCAAGAATAAAGCCTACCGCAGCGTGCAGCCCCGCAATTCCGCTAATATTCATGGTTCCTGCCTCGTAGCGGTCGGGTGGGTCTTGCGGCTGAAAAGGCGAGCTTGACATGCCGCCAGTTCCGCCTTCTTTGAAAGTCTCAAGCTCTAAACCATCTCGGAGATAAAGCCCGCCTGTACCTGTTGGTCCAAGCAAACCTTTGTGACCAGTAAATGCCAGCATATCGACGGGAACACGCGCAATATCAATAGGGTAGACGCCCGCTGTTTGGGCAGCGTCCACCAAGACTGGCACATTTCGTTCATGCGCAATGCGGACGATTTGGTCAAGAGGTGTGATGCAGCCAATTACATTCGACCCATGGGAGACAGCCACAAGGCTAACACGCTCATTGAGATTTTCAGCAAGCCAGTTTAAATCCATTTCACCTGTTTGGGTGGACGGTATTTGCACGATATTTATATTGCGTTCGGTCTCAAGCTTTTTGAGCGGACGCCACAAGGCGTTGTGTTCGTAAGATGTGGTTATGACCGTATCACCTTGCTTTAAAAAGCCTTTTAGCGCCATATTAATTGATTCAGTAGCGTTTGCGGTAAAAATAATTTGTGACGGCCTTTTTGCTCCAAGCAGTTTGCAAATCGCTTTGCGGGCTTGATATACCAGTGTGTCAGCTTCAAGTGCGCGAGAATAATTTCCGCGACCAGGGCTTGCGCCGTTGTTGCGCATATAATCTATAATTGAGCTGTAAACAGCTTCAGGTTTAGGGTAGGAAGTTGCCCCATTATCCAAATATATTGGCATTTTGCTTCAACCTTTTAACAAAATTTTTCATTAATCTATATAATATTATACTTGATTTATTCTTAGAAAACAAGTGAGTCTTGCGCTTACTATCATAATGGGAGGTCATTTTCATGATTAGCAATTGTCCAGGGGCGGGCGCAGTTAAAGGCACGCCTACACTAAAAGTAAAAACTTGCCCAGAATGCGGCAGCGAAATTGAGCTTTTTTCAAGCGAAACACAAACCTCTTGCACAAAATGCGGCTTCGTTGCACACAACGATACCATGACCTGCATCAACTGGTGCAAATATGCGCGGGAATGTGTTGGCGATGAACTCTACGAACAATTCCACAAGGCGGCGACAGACGAGCCAGTAGACGACAAAAAAGAATAATTTGCGAAATACACTGACAAAAAACGCGAAAATCTTTAATTATTTAATTCAAATATATTCACATTTTTGTGGGATAATCAAAAGTACAGGAATGTGGACATAATATGAAAGGAAAATGATTATGAAGATTTTTTTAGTCTCTGTTTGTGCAGTTCTTGCACTTGCTTTAACAGGCTTTGCGGCTAACATGCCAGTGGAGGATAAAGGCTCGAATGTAATGAAGACTAGCGGAGTCGCAAGCAGCTCTGCCGTTTCTAAAGATGCGCCGATTCCCGCCGACGCAGCAATGTATCGCGGGACAGTAGCCGCAATTACAAATAAAGACGGCAAAACTTGGATGCTGCTAAATCAAGCCAAAGGCACAGATTTCGGAAAAGCAGCGTTGCGAGTTGAGTTTACAAAAGACACAAGAACTGGCTTTAAGCTAAGCGATATCGAAAAAGGCGACTACCTTGTTGTTTATTATGGCACGATGATGGGCGAAAAAATTCCGTCAGATGTAACGGCGATTGCTGCAAACAAGCTGATTGATGCCGACAGAAGCATTTACAACGGCGTGATTGACGACATAAAAATTAATGATGATGGAACAGGCATGTTTATGATGAGAGCGATAAACGGCAAAGACCAGACTTTGTTCCGCTTTAACAAAGAAACTAAGATTTATCTTGACTTTGCAAACCTTAAAAAAGGCGACAAGCTCAACATTTATTATTCTGGAATCACTACCAGAAGCTTACCGCCACAAGCCACAGCAATGGAAATTAGAACGTACTATAGTACTTCTTTAAAAGTAATGAAGTAATCCTCAATCGTAAAAAGCCTTCTTGATTTTTTCAAGAAGGCTTTTCGCATTTTATACGATATATTTTGCCGTGACAGATTTTTCGCATTGCGCAAGGTCACAAGGTGCGCCCTCAAACAGGATTTCGCCGCCTTTGTTGCCGCCGTCTGGCCCAAGGTCGATTATCCAGTCTGCATGTTTTATAACGTCGAGATTATGCTCGATGACGATGACCGTATTTCCTTTTTGTGCAAGCTTGTCAATTATTGCAAGAATATTTGTGATGTCTGACATGTGAAGACCCGTTGTAGGCTCGTCCAAAATATAGATATTACCCTTTTTTGTAAGCTCCTTTGCAAGCTTCAAGCGTTGGCATTCACCGCCCGAAAGCGTGTTAAGGGGTTGGCCAAGCGTCATATAGTGCAGACCAACCTCCACAAGGCTTTTAAGCTTGCTGATGATATCCTTTTCCTCAAAAAAGTCCACAGCCTCGGCAATGGTCATGTCCATCACGTCCACAATGCTTTTGCCCTTATATTGATACTGCAAAACCTCTTGCTTAAACCGTTTTCCGTCGCAATCCTCGCAAACAACTTCGATTGTATCCATAAACGACAAACTTATCTCAATAGTGCCAGTACCTTTGCAAGCTTCGCAGCCGCCTTCTGAATTATAGCTAAAAAGCCCCGCACTAACGCCATTTGCGTCAGCAAAGCACTTGCGAATTGCGTCCATTACGCCAGTGAAAGTGGCAGGATTTGAGCGAATATTTGCGCTGACAGAGTTTTGGTCAATCCTGATGGCTTCGGGGTATTCTTTGGCAAAAACTTCGTTTACTAGTGTGCTTTTGCCAGAACCAGCAACGCCTGTGACTACAGTAAAAAGTCCTTTTGGAGCTTTTAGGCTGGCATCTTTTAGGTTGTGCAGGCTACTTTTCGAGCTTTCGATGAACTCGGTGGCCATGCGTGGCTTTTTGTTTACTAAAATCTGCCTGCCAAGATGCTGCCCCGTCAAGGTGTCGGCGTTTATAAGGTCGTCATAACTGCCCGTGAATACGATTTTGCCTCCATGTCTGCCCGCTTTTGGTCCAACATCGACGATAAAATCGGCGACCTTGATAACGTCGGGGTCATGCTCAACCACGATTACGGTATTGCCCTTGTCGCGCAGCTTCATCAACAACTCGTTGAGTCGGTGAACATCGCGCGGGTGAAGCCCGATGCTAGGCTCGTCGAAGATATACATTATGTCGGTGAGGCTGCTTGTGAGATGCTTGACCATTTTTATGCGCTGTGATTCACCGCCCGAAAGTGTGGGGGTTTCGCGGCTCAATGTCACATAGTCAAGGCCAATGTCAATGAGGTTTTGCAGCCTTTCAATAGAGCTTTTTACAATGGGTTGGGCAGCTTTATCGTCGATGTTGCCAAGGAAAACAATAAGCTCGTCAAGCTGCATATCGCAAAGCTCTGCGATATTTTTGCCCATGATTTTGCAGGACAGCGCGACCTCGTTGCAACGTTTACCGCCACAAACGGGGCAGGTGCAAGATTTAAGCAGCTTTTCTAGCTTTTTTTGGCTTGCTGCGGATTTTTCCAAGGAAGTTTTGATATTTGTGCGGACAAATCTTTCGACGAGACCCTCATACGTGGAATTCATCTCGCTGTCAAGATATTGCAGGGAAATTTTTTCCGCCTTACCGTAAAGAAATTTGTCAAGCTCCTCTTTAGAAAAATCCTTGATTTTCTTGTCGTTGTCGAAAAACCCGTGCATTGCAAGCATTTTCCACGGCCACGTGCCAACGCCAAAACCAGGCAACAAAATCGCGCCTTCATTCAAGGATTTGTTGAAATCGACTGCTACATCAAGGTCAAGGGTTACGGTTTTGCCAACGCCCTCACATTCCTTGCACATGCCGTTTGGGTCGTTGAACGAAAAATGATTGGCAAACCCTACATACGGCTTGCCAAAGCGAGAAAACAAAAGCCTTAGCAGAGTATTTATATCCGTAATAGTGCCGAGAGTTGAGCGCGAATTGCCACCAAGTCGCTTTTGGTCAACGACGATTGCAGTCGAAAGATTTGTGATAGAATCAGCGTCGGGTTGCGAATATTTGGGCATAAAGGTTCTGGCGTAGTTTGAAAAAGTCTCGTTTAGCTGACGGCCAGCCTCCTGCGCAATTGTATCAAACACAATTGAGGACTTTCCCGAACCAGAAACTCCTGTAAAAATCGTGATTTTTCGCTTGGGTATCTTCAAGTTGACGTTTTTAAGGTTATTTTCGCGTCCGCCGACTATTTCAATAAATTCGTTATCCATCTTAATCTCCATTTACTTTTTTGCCTACATCATCTGCTGTGGTAAAATCCGCGCCTGTGGCTGCTGTGAACTCGTCAAGGGTACAGTCTGGCGCAAGCTCGATTAAGCGAAGCCCCGCGGTTGTGACTTCGAGCACGCCTTTTTCTGTGACGATTAAGTCGACGCAATTTACTGCTGTGAGGGGCAGGCTGCATTGCTTCAAAATCTTGTGGCGGCCGTTATTCGTATGCTCCATTGCGATGATAACCTTTTTTGTGCCGACAACTAAATCCATTGCGCCGCCCATGCCTGGCACTTTTTTGTTTGGGATAATCCAGTTTGCGAGGTTGCCTTTTTCATCGACTTCAAGCGCACCTAGCACAGTGACGTCAACGTGGCCCCCGCGAATTATTCCGAATGAAGTTGCGCTGTCAAAAAAAGCGCCATGCTTCAGAATTGTTACAGGATTGCCGCCAGCATTTGTGATGTACGGGTCAACTTTGTCTGGCTCGGGCTTTGGGCCAAGACCTATGAAGCCGTTTTCGCTTTGCAAAATCACTGAAACACCCTCTGGCAAGTGGTTTGCAACAAAGGTTGGCAGGCCTATTCCCAGATTCACCACGTCGCCGTCGTGCAATTCTTTTGCGACACGCGCTGCAATTTTATTTTTTAATTCGCTCATTTTGCCGCACCTCCGTCAACTATATAGTCCACGAAAATGTAAGGTGTGTGAACATGCTCAGGAATAATTTCCTCCACTATGTTGTCAGCCTCGACTATAACTAAATCGGCGGCTGTTGCCATCATTGGGTTAAAATTGCGAGAGTTGCCGCGGTAAAAAATATTGCCTACACTATCGACATTATAGCCAGAAAGTAACGCAATATCAGCTTTAAGCGGCAATTCAAGCAAATATTCCTTGCCGTCCACTGTGATTTTCTGCTTACCTTCCTCAACTATTGTCCCGACCCCTGTCGGCGTCAAAATGCCGCCAAGTCCCGCTCCGCCTGCGCGAATTCGCTCCGCCATTGTGCCCTGCGGCACTAAGGTGACATCAAGGCTACCGTCAAGCATTCGTGCTCCAACGTCTGGATTTAAGCCGATATGGCTCACAATCATTGCCTTAATGCAGCCTGCATTTAATAGCGCACCAATACCAATATTTGGGTAATGTGCATCGTTGCAGATTATAGTTAGATTCTTGACTCCGCTTTTGGCAAGCTCGGCTAAAATTTTCATAGGCGAGCCGTTTGTCATGAACCCACCGACCATTACGGTCATATCGTCTTTGATATGCGATACCGCTTCTTTTAGCGCAATCATCTTATTTTTGCTCATACAAACCCTCCATTATCTGTTATAGTATATCACAAATTTTGGTAGTGACAAAGACTTTAGAAGTTATTGCTTTATTTTTGCTATT
>JAVBKH010000170.1:0-9392 GCA_031554155.1 Oscillospiraceae bacterium | reverse complement strand
GAAACATCTTCGCATGTGGTTGCTCTGTCGATTGTCGTGCTCAACCTGCGGAAGATTTTCCGCGCTCTTTTGCGCCATATTTTCAAGCGCTTTGCGTGGTTCGGTTTTTGTCGAAAATTTGTGTTTGTTCAGTAGGTATTAATTAAAATAAGAAAGCATGGCAACCTATCTCTAAGGGGATGATTGCCATGCTTTCTTCAAAAAGGAAATCAGAAATAAAAAGAGCTGTTGTTAAGATTATGAGGGATGTGAGTATTAGCTCATTGCCTGTAGATTTAAGTGCCATTTTCGATTACTACAAGTGGTGCTATCGTGGCTTTGATGAAGCAGCGGAAGAAGGACTTACAATAGACACCTCAAAGGACGGTTATACTTTGGGTAAGTCTAAAGACGGTCAATGGTTATATACTGTCGTTTTCAATCATGAATTTATATCTCAGCGCATTAGGTGGACGCTTGCTCACGAAATCGGCCATATAGTTCTGGGACACATCAAAAGTGGAAAAAGCGGTGCTATAGAAAATGAGGAGGCTCAATATTTTGCCGAGCAATTGCTTTCTCCGATTGCGGTTGTGGCAAAGTTGGGAGCGCAAAGCGGTGAAGATATTATGCAAATGTGCAATATTTCAAACGAGGCAACTGGCTGGAGGATTCCAGATTTGCAACGCCATTTCTGGTACCGTGAAAAATATGGGTATACAGAAGACGACAAAGCTTTTTTAAAACAGTTTGAGGATTTTATAAATGCAAATCAGAAATAAAGAATGAATGTATATTTATGCTCAATAATTGTATTTTTATTTATAGCTGTAAAGTGTGTATCTAAATTTAAGAAAATCTTAGAGAAAACCCTGAAATATCGCATTAATACTTAATCGGAAGTGCTTCCGATTAAAGCATGAGGTCACTTCCGCACTTCCGATTAAAAATTTCCAATTTTCCGCGCTGACAGCGAAGACGCTTAAACGATGCTTAATAAAAACGTTCAAACCCACAAAGCCTTGTAACAAAGGGTTTTGTGGGTTTTCTCTTTTGCGCTTGAACATTCCTTGAACGGTGTTTAAACGCTTTTTATTTGCTAATGCGGCTGGAAACAAAATCACCGCAAAATAGCCCGAAAATGGCAAAAAAGTTTTGCACGACGTTTTTGGCAAGGTGCAAAACTTTCATGTGTATAATGTTTTCTAAGGGTAGATTACGGGTCGTTTAAGGGTATTGCTATGCGGTTTAATGAGGCTTAATACTTTTTAAGTGGTTTTAAAGGTTTGCCGTTCTAGGAAAACCCCTTGTTTTTCAACTATCTTAGAAAATTACAGCAAGGTAGATTTCACGGCTTGCGTCACACCTATTCCGCAGAGAAATATGAATATTTTATAAAAGTGTGCTACACAGAACTCGAAGCATGTCGCGAAGTTTCAAAGCTGCTCGGACACCACCGAGACGAAGTTACTCGAATTTATCTTGCATCATTATCAGCATATCGTACAAACACTAATGAATAGCCTATATTGGAGGTGTTTGCATGAAGAAAGAAAAATTATCAAAACAAAAAACAATAAACGCATTTTTTGCATATACAAACCACGAAAAACAAACTGCAAAAACTAAAGAAATCCTACTAAAACACACAATTCAGCAATTGAAAGCCGACACTAAAAATGTTACAATACAATCACAGTAATTGTGTTTGTGTTGTCCTCAATGGAGGTCGACGCAATGTTGCAAAAAAATTTGCAATCACAAAGGCGAACAATAGTATATTGCAGGGAGAGCCGGGACGATAATGGTGAAAATTACGAAAGGATAGAGACCCAGAGGGACATATTGCATGATTTCTGCAGACGGCAGGGTCTGACGAATATCATAGATACTGTCATGGACGACAACGTTAGCGGGACAAAGTTTGAGCGATTTGATAATATAATCAAAATGGCGCAGAAAAATCAAGTTGATGTGCTCGTGTTCAAGGACGCGTCAAGACTTGGCAGAAACCTGCGGGAAAGTCTCAACTTCATACATATACTTGAGGAATGTGACGTTGAGGTGCTGTTTGAAAGCGAAACCTATGATGAAGCTTTCTTCCCGCTGTTGGCTTGGTTTAACGAGCAACGTGCTAGAGAGGACAGCAAAAAAATTCGGCGTGTTTTTAAACATAAAATGGATACTGGTGAGCTGCTTATCAAGCCGACATATGGCTACGACAAGGTTGGCAATCAACTGCAAATCAATAGCCAAGCCGCCGAAGTCGTGCGCCAAATTTACGACATGTTTTTGGATGGATATGGGACTTGCGATATTGCGACAAAGCTCAATTATCAAGGCATTTCCACTCCGTCACAGACACTTTTCGCCGCAGATTCTCGACCAACGTGCCACGCGTGGAACCGTCAACACGTTTACCGCATAATCACCAATCGCGTCTACACAGGAGATATGGTGTATTCCAAAGTCACCAAGAAAAGCTTTAAGAGCAACAAGATTTTGAGAAAACAAGTAAGCGACTGGATTGTCGTACCAAATCATCACGAAGCAATAATAGCCCCTGAAACTTTCGAAATAGTACAGCAAAAGCGTGTAAAATCTACCCAACAAAAGAAAACAACGAAAGAACCACGGCTGTTTTCTGGCTTGCTTGTATGTGGACGATGTGGTGCGCAACTAATTCAGCGAACTCGTAAGAGCCGAAAAGATGCCTACATATGCAGTAAATACCAAAAAGAGGGGTGCATCAAGGTCGATATTCGCCCCAATTACGGATGTGAAACGCACTTTTTGCTTGAAGATGCCTTGGACGCGATTGTGGCAGAGTTTTGCCGCGATTTGCTTAATAGTAATGATGACGGTATCGAGGCAATGTTGCATTTACAGCAGGCGAAGCAAAAGCGAGAGCAAAGCCACTCTGTAATTGCGACGCTGGAAAAAGAAGTTTCCAAGCTAAACACAATCATCGAGCGCATCTACGATGACAAGTTAAACAACATTTTGCCAGACGGCTTGTTTGAGAAAAAACTCAAAGAGTATTTAAAAAAGCTTGGCGAAGCACAAATCTCGCTGCGAAAGGCACAGGACAAAGGTGAAAACCAAGATTTCCCCGACCTCGCCGCTTTTCGAAGAAAACTCGAGGAATTTTCGCGTGCTGACTTGTCGAACCGCATATTGAAGCAAATCTTTGATAAAATCATCTATTTCCTGCCGAACGAAATAAAGCATGAGCATCAAGCCAAATATCACATCGACGACGGATACTTTGCAACGCTGCAAGCCGAGGGCGGATTAGTTTTTCAAATCGCTAATTGCGGTTAGTAGGTACAATTAGAAATCACAACTAGGTGGGTGTGAACTAGGCCCACGGCCGATAGACATGCACCTAGCGGCGCTTGAAAAGCTGGGGGTTGCAATCAGCGAAGACCACGGCTACCTTGAATGCAAGGTCGTAGATAAGCTTCGCGGGGCGACGATTGTTCTGCCGTTTCCAAGTGTGGGCGCGACTGAAAACATTATGCTTGCCGCCTCAACTGCCGAAGGCGAAACAATCATACACAATGCCGCGCGTGAACCCGAAATCGACGATTTGGCAAATTTCTTAAATACGGCAGGCGCAGATATTTCCATAAAAGAAAACGGGACAGTCGTAATTCGTGGAGTGAAAAAACTGCATTCCGCTGAATACAACGTAATTGCCGACAGAATTGCCGCCGCAACCTATTTATGTTGCGCCGCAATTACAGGTGGCCAAATTGTGCTGCATGACGTGGTTTTCGAACATCTCACGGCGGTTTTGCCATTTTTAGAAGAAACAGGCTGTACAATTCGCTCAAAGCGTGATACTATTGAACTAATAGCACCAAAGCGGCTTAAACCCGTTAGAATGGTGCGCACGATGCCGTACCCTGGTTTCCCCACAGATTCTCAATCGCCGCTCATGGCAATAACTTGTGTTGCGGACGGAACCTCTGTCTTTGTTGAAAATATTTTCGAGAGCCGATACAAGCAAGTTGCCGAACTTGCGCGAATGGGCGCGAAAATTAAGGTTGAGGGGCGCGTAGCAGTTGTTGAAGGCGTTGAGAAGCTGCATGGTGCAAGCGCGTTCTGCACAGACCTGCGCGGCGGTGCGTCACTAGTTGTGGCAGCACTTGCGGCAGAGGGTGCAAGCGAAATTGCAAAGATTTCGCATATTGAACGTGGATACCAAGATTTCGACAAAAATCTTGCATCACTTGGGGCTATGATAATAAAGCGTTAACCTGTTGCACTAGCGCAGGTATTTCACGGAGGTTCTAAGGTGGCAGAAGTCAATAGAACTAATCGCGGCCGCCGCGTGGCGGCCGAAGCGGCCAACAACCGCCGCCGCAAAAAGCGGCGGCGTGGAAAACGCACGCTGCACTACATATTGCTGACAATTTTCTTTTTGGCGTTAGGTGCAACACTTTCTCTAACAGTCTTCTTTAAAATTGATTCCGTCACCGTTATCGGTGTGGACAAGTACCCTCCCGACGAAATAATCGCGGCAAGCGGCATCGAAATCGGGGACAACCTTTTCCGCATTGACAAGACCACGGTTAAAAGCAAGCTCAAGGAGCAATTTCCTTATCTTGACACCGTTAAGCTGAATCTGAAAATGCCCCACGGTATCCAAATTGAAGCAACACAGTGCACGCCCGCAGGCGCAGTTGAGGACGGCGACGAATTTTTGATGATTACGCGCGAAGGCAAGGTGCTTGAAAAGGGAATTTTACTAATACCAGAAAATATCCCGTTAATTCTCGGTGTGAACACCTACGGTGCAACTCCTGGAAAAAAACTGAGCGACTACGACAAGGACTCCAAGGATTCCGAGGCCGAAAACGCAGCAAAGGAAGCCGAAGCCGCCATGACGATGTTGGATTATCTGCTTGATGCGGCCGATGCTACAGGTTTTGCAGATATCACAAATGTGGACTTGACCGACGTTTACAACATGAAAATCATCTATGAAAACAGGCTTTTGCTCAACCTTGGAACAGAAGCTGAACTTACCGAAAAGCTTAATTTTATCAAGGAGTTGATTGACAACAGGCTTGACGAAAATGTTGAGGGTATTATTGACGCAGGCAACATCAGCCGCTCGCTTCTCTTCACAGAGATGCCAATCGAGGACGCAAAAAACGGAAAAAAACGCAGTGACAAAAAAATAGCAGCAGAATCAAAACTGGACAAGCCGACCGAAAGCAGCAAACTTGACGAATCCTCATCACAATCTTCATCGTGAGTTCATTTTAAGTTCATCAAAATCGTGATTTTATGCCCAAAAGTCTACAGATATTCATAAACATTGGCTTTTTTTGTAAAAAAATATAGCTAGCTCTTGTCTTTTTACAAAGAATTTGGTAAAGTAATAAGGATAGATTATTTTTTAGTATAAAGTATTGTTGCGTGGGAGGAACCAAAATGCCTATTAATTTTGGTATTGATAACGAAGTGGAGAAGGTCGTCTCCATTAAGGTCGTCGGCGTCGGTGGCGGCGGCGGAAATGCTGTGAACCGCATGATAGATTCCTCGCTTGAAAGCGTGGACTTTATTTCAATAAACACAGATAACCAAGCCTTGAATTATTCTAAGGCTTCGTATAAGTTACATATCGGCGAAAAGCTCACAAAAGGCAAAGGTGCGGGCGGCGTCCCCGAAAAGGGACAAAAGGCCGCTGAAGAAAACCGCGAAGAAATTGCGGCAGCTATTCGCGACTCTGACATGGTGTTTATCACTGCTGGCATGGGCGGAGGCACAGGCACAGGCGCTGCGCCAATCGTCGCTGAAATTGCCCACGAAATGGGTATACTCACAATCGGCATAGTTACAAAGCCGTTCTCTTTCGAGGGACGTCGCCGTATGGAGCAAGCCGAAATCGGTGTAGCACAGCTTAAAGAAAGCGTCGATGCTTTGCTTGTAATCCCCAACGAACGCTTGAAGCTGATTTCCGAACAAAAAATCACACTTAAGAATGCTTTCTCCGCCGCAGACGATGTTTTGCGTCAAGGTGTGCAGAGTATATCAGACTTAATCAATATTCCTGGACTAGTCAACCTTGACTTTGCCGACGTTACCGCCATTATGAAAGACGCAGGCTATGCACACATGGGTGTAGGCCGCGCTTCTGGTAAGGACAAAGCCCAACAGGCAGCTGCGCAGGCTATTTCCTCGCCTTTGCTTGAAACTTCAATCAAGGGTGCAAAAGGTGTCATCATTAACATCACCGCTTCCGACGACATTGACCTTGACGATGTAGACGCCGCAGCAACAATGATTCATGGACAAGCACATGCCGACGTCAACTTAATTTGGGGCGCGGCCCTTGACTCCAAACTCGACGACGAAATGATTGTTACAGTCATTGCCACAGGCTTTGATGATGTTGTTACCAAGCCTATACCGCATTCTTCCCCTAAGCACGAAACAAAGGTTGAAGTAGTGCAACCAACTCCAGTCGCCGAAACAAAAGTTGAAGAAACTGAGTTTGAAGACGATGACGACGATGACCAAGGCTTCTACGATATCATGAAGCTTTTCAACAACAAAAACTAGATTTGTTATGCTATAGCTTACGAAAGCTGCCGTTTTGCGGCAGCTTTCGTGTAGATATGTGCCCGTAGCGCAGTTGGATAGCGCGTTTGACTCCGACTCAAAAGGTCGCTGGTTCGAATCCAGTCGGGCATACCAAAAGCCGCTTTGTAGCGGCTTTTTTCTTATCATAGTTTACAATACAGCTTTATAAATAACAATAAAAGGTGCGTAAAATTTCATTCCACGCACCTAATACAAAACTATATCACAAACAAAAACATAAGTCTAGTATTTATTTCATGCAAGTGTTACTATTTTGATAAATTCATTATGGAGGAATTTGCATGAAAATTACAGAATCAGACTGGTACAAGAAAAATTGGTCGCTTGAAATTAAAAATCAATCATGGGTTGAAGATACGGAAAATCAAGTCAGTTTTGTTGTTAAAACACTAAACCTTACTGGCGAAGAACGCATACTCGATTTAGCTTGCGGCTATGGAAGACACGCGCTATCCTTAGCGAAGAGAGGATTTTCTGTCGTTGGAGTAGATATAACAAAGGAATTTATTGAAGATGCGATTCAAACGGCTAGACTGGCAGCCGTTGATGCAGAATTTATACATGCAGACATCAGAGACTTACGTTTTCTAGAAGAATTTGACGTAGTCTTAAATCTTGCAGACGGCGCAGTTGGCTATCTTGAAAACGATGAAGAAAATCTAAAAATCTTTGACGCTATCGCCGCTTCCCTAAAACCCGGTGGAAAGCATTTTATGGATTTATGTAACGCGGAACATGCGGAGCATTTTTTTCCAAAACGGCACTGGGAGATAGGAGCTACAACATTGTCATTACCAGAATTCAATTGGGATTACAAGAATCGTAGAATGCTATTTGGTAGTTGGGGAATCGTTTTTGGAGAAATTGCCCAACCGCCAAAAGAAGTTTTCGCTGATTCAGTTCGTTTGTATTCAAAGGCGGAATTGGACAGCATTCTAGGACAACGTAAAATGCGAATCGTGGACACGTTTTCTGATTATTATGGAAACGAAGAATCTTTTAAAGAGTTGCAGTTAATGGTCTACTCGCAAAAAGAAGGTTAAAAATCCAGCACCGCCCCAAGTTTTTCGCTTGCCGCTTTCTTTGTCTTGTCAAAAGCATGACTGTAAATTTAAAGCGTTGTGCTTGCAAGTCCACATGCGTGGTTATCCATAGAACCGCCAGTTTTATCCACTAGAGTTTCAATATATTGAAGCTACTACCCTTGATGCACTTAACGCCTTTATTGATGTGCGTATTATCCCAAGGACAAGGCAGAATCTCCAAAAGACATTAGAGCGAAGTGGATTATCTGAATATACTGGGGACGGCATACTGCAATATAATCATGGCTTGTGTAGTGATGACTGTAGGTGTATCTTGATACTTCCGTTATTAGCTACCTCAAACAATACTGTAAATCGTAGAACAAGGAGTAATTTTTTTGATACTTGATTTTCATACACACATATTTCCTGACAACCTTGCGCGCCGAGCATTGATTACTATGAGCGAGCTTTCTATGCTTGAATTTCACACTAACGCAACAGGCTCTTCGCTAAAAGCGTCAATGCGCGAAGCAGGAGTCACCCACTCCGTGATTTGCAATATTGCGGTAAAGCAGGGGCAGACAGCAAACATTGTTAACTTTGCTAAGGAAATTTTACACACAAATTCCCCTAACGAAACTGAACAACTTATTCCGCTTGCAAGTGTGCATCCTCGCGACGCTGATAGCTTACAGTGGCTTGCAAAGATTAAAGAAGACGGTTTTGCTGGCATAAAACTTCACCCTGATTATCAGAAGTTTTACATCAACGATGCTGATTTAGAGCCATTTTACAAGGAGGCTATACGTCTTGGCCTTGTTATGCTATTTCATACAGGCATAGACGCTGGCTATCCTGACCCGATTCATGCCACACCTGAACGCATTCTCGATGTTTTGCCTATTTTTGAGCAAGGGAATGTGATTTTGGCGCACTTAGGTGGCTATGAAATGCAAGACAAGGTACTGCAAATGATTTGCGGTAGAAATGTGTACTTTGACACAGCTTACAACCTTGACAAAATTCCTGTCCACCAAATGCGCGAGATAATTCGCAAGCATTCGCCTGAAAAAATATTGCTTGCAAGCGATTCGCCTTGGGTTAGCCAAAAGCATTTTGTTAACCATTTTACGAATAAAGTTGTAGCGGGTTTTCTTTCAAACGCGGATTGCGAAAAAATTATGTGGCACAATGGTGCAAAGCTGTTGGGGGTTTAAAATTAAATCCTAGCAGCTTTTTTAAACAAATTGTTAATTCCTTGGGGAAAACTTGACATTGAAACAAAGCGTGCTATAATAAAATTAGCACTTAAACATATAGAGTGCTAATAAAAATTAAGAAGTTGTTCAGTATGGTAGGAAGCTAAAACTCAAACATCTCGCCAGATTGAAATACAATAAGCACCCCGACAAAGAAATGCCCTGCTCTAATTTGAGCAGGGCATTTTTGTATTCGGCTGTAACCATCCTCACAATTTCAATTTTAGGCTTGTTAAATCCACAAGCTCGCGTATACCTCGCCTTACAATCGGTTCATCATCGACCACCAACAATTTCAAGTTCATTTTATTACACCTTGCCGATTTTGCAATTACTTAGTCGATTTTTTAAATTCCCCATATCCTTTTGCTTCCATATCATCATAGGGAATAAAGCGAATAGCCGCGCTGTTTATGCAGTATCTTAAACCACCTTTGTCAACAGGGCCATCATTAAAGATATGTCCCAAGTGCGAGTCACCAACTCGGCTGCGAACTTCAGTTCT
>JAVBKH010000145.1:0-7819 GCA_031554155.1 Oscillospiraceae bacterium | reverse complement strand
TTCTATCAAAGCACCTTTGCCGCGCAATGCACAGCCACCGCCGCCCTCGTGAAGCATTTCGCTGTTATCGCGAATTGTGGAGAGCAACCGCGATTTTAGCGCGTCAATCAAAGGCGTATCGCAGACGTTGACGTCGGAGTAAGGTGCAAACGGACAAGGCTCAAGCGAGCCAGACGCGTTGATATGCACAAACCCGCGGCCTGCTGCAAGGCATCCGCCAAACATATCTTCGTCACCAGGAAACGAGAACAAAAGCGCTTTGCCGTTTTTAGTTTCACGTCGGCAAAAAGCATCAAGCTCACGCTTTTCGTCCTCAGTCAATATGTAAAGCTCGTCGGATTCTATTACGGGAACATATTCGACGTATAGAATCAGCCTACAACCAAGGTCTACATATTGCGAAATAAAGCTTTGTGAGGCCACAATTTCCATATTGTGGCCGCCTGTTGTAATTGATACTCCAAACGGAATATGCGCTTGGTTAAGCAGCTTCATTGCTTCTGCAATTTTTTCGGAAACACCGTTGCCGCGGCGGTCGTCAGTGTTTTCTGGGTTGCCCTCAATGCTGAAAAGTGGCACCATGTTGCGGTTTTTGGAAAACCATTCGACCCATTTTGCGTCGAAGAGCGTGCCATTTGTGAAGACAAGTCCCAAAAGTTGGGTATGAGCTGCAACGGTGTTAAGCCAATTTTCTGCAAGCAAAGGCTCGCCCCCTGCAAGCAAAACCGCTGAACAACCTGCGTCAACTGCTTGGGTAAGCAAAGCGTTAACTTGCGGCTGTGTCATTTCGCTTTTGCTCGATTTGCAGCTATTGGCCGCAGAATAGCAGCCCTTGCATTGCAAATTGCAGGCATCAGTTGTGCTAACGATTAGAAGCGGCGGCACAACCACGCCGTTATCTGCCCATTTGTCGCGGATTTTCTGCGCCTTGGGTTGCCTTGCGGCAATCGTCAGCAAAGCCTTTGCAGACTGCGGAAAATCTTGCACGACTGAAATTCCTGTTTTAAGAGAAAAATCAAATTCTTTTTCAAAGGTTTCGCGATAAGCAAGTTTCATTATTTGCCCCCAAATATTTTTATAACAGCTTTTCGATATCTTGGGAAATTGCTTCAGGCTTGCGGGTAGGTGCAAAGCGCGCAACAACGTTGCCTTCACGGTCGACTAAAAACTTTGTGAAGTTCCACTTGATTTCGCTACCCAAGAATTTTTGCCCGATTTGTGCAAGCTTTTCAGCGAGGCCCTTAGCTTCAGCGTCTTCAACTTCCTTAGCAATTTGCTCCTTTAGGTAGACATAAAGCGGGTCAGCGTCCTTGCTGTTGACGTTAATTTTTTGAAAGCGAGGGAAAGTTGTGCCATAATTCAAGCTGCAAAAAGACGAAATTTCTTCGTCAGAGCCAGGCGCTTGCTCCAAAAATTGATTGCATGGAAAGTCAAGAATCTCTAAGCCTTGGTCTTTATATTTTTTGTACATTGCCTCCAAACCCTCATATTGGGGCGTTAGGCCGCACTTTGTTGCAGTGTTGACGATAAGCAGCACCTTGCCGCTGTAGCTAGAAAGCGAAACTTCTTCGCCTTTATTGTTTTTAACTTTAAAATCATGTACGTTCATATTATTTAGCTCCTTAAATTTAGTATAATTGAATTGTACACAATTTAAATTGAAAAGTCAAGCAAAATATCTTGACTTTTACAATTATATTGCGTACAATCTTTTTTGGAGGGATTAGATGAATGAAATGTTAAAGCTTGATAATCAGCTTTGCTTTGCGTTTTACGTATGTTCAAAGGAAATTATCAAAAAATATCGGCCACTGCTTGAGCCGCTTGACTTAACCTACACAGGGTACATTTGTATGCTTGCATTGTGGGAAAAAGACAATATACCTGTAAAAGAGCTTGGTGAGCGGCTATATCTTGATTCAGGCACACTTACTCCGCTACTTAAAAAGCTTGAATTGCGCGGATATATCACGCGAGTTCGTAGCTCAAATGACGAGAGAACAGTGAACATTTTGCTGACACAGGACGGAAAAAACCTCCAAGATTCGGCGGCAAATGTGCCTTTAGGCATGATGAAATCGGTGGGTTGTGGAATAGAAAATGGACGCGAGCTGCTAGAAAATCTTCACAAGCTTATGACGGAATTATCAACTGAAAACAATGAAAAAGGAGAATGATTATGCAAGCAATTTTTGAGACAATCTTTGATGTATGCTACTTGGTTGGAGTCGTTGCGGCGGGAGTTATTATTGTAAAAAAAGCAGGAAGCAACACGCTTTTTAAGCTACTTGGAATTATGGCAATAGTGCTTGGTTGCGGTGACGCTTTTCATCTTGTTCCGCGAATTTTCGCCTTGTGGGGCGACGGAACGGCCGCGCACCCTGTCTCGCTTGGCTTTGGCAAAGCAGTAACTTCTGTGACGATGACAATTTTCTATGTAATACTCTATTACGTTTGGCGTCGCAGATACAATATTGTGGGCAAAAATATCCTTACTTATTCCATTTTAGGTCTTGCTGCAATTCGTGTTGGGCTGTGCCTATTCCCGCAAAACATGTGGCTTAGCGCAGACGCTCCGCTTTCGTGGGGAATTTACCGCAATATTCCGTTTTTGATTTTAGGCGTAATCATTATCGTTATTTTTGCACAGAAAGTCCGAGAGACAAAAGACAAAGAGTTTAAGCACATCGCGCTTGCTATTACACTATCTTTTCTGTTTTATATTCCCGTTGTGCTGTTTGCCGATGCAATTCCTGCAATTGGCATGTTGATGATACCCAAGACGCTTGCTTATGCTTGGATTGTTCGCATGGGGTACAAGGTCTGTATGAAAAAGGAAGCTTAAACACAGCAATACTTCCCAAAAAGAACTCTAAGCGTGAGCTTAGAGTTCTTTTTTTGTGGCAGCTAAGGCTGCTAGTGAAATGTGATGACATAATAGATGTGCAAATACGTTCAGGCATAAAGAAACGCCCCTCGCTAAAAGCAAGGAGCGTTGTGTGTGCAGCTTCAAGCTGCTGGAGGCGCCACCCAGATTTGAACTGGGGGTGAAGGTTTTGCAGACCTCTGCCTTACCCCTTGGCTATGGCGCCGTATGCAAGACACTAAGATATTATATGCAATAAATTTCGATTTGTCAACAGTAATTTGAAAAGTTTTTTAACAAAATTAATTTTACCCAAATAGGCTAGTCCTCCATGACTGCGACGATGCTTTTGTCAATAAGCGAAAGACCGTCACCACCGAAGGAATAAAGGTCGGGTTTGCCATCTTTTACATTGCGCAAAAAATAAACAAGCGAATCGTTGCGGTAATAGATACCGCAAACGTCGGTTGCAAGTTGACGATTTTGCTTAGCAATCATAAAAAGGTTGCCAAATTTTTCTCGAGGCACAAAGCGTTCGCAAAAAAGCAGGGTGTTACCGTCGTGTCTAATTTTGAAATAATCGGAAAGTAGGGTGACGTCCTCGCCAATTCGCTCCCCTGTAGTACCAGTCATAGCGTACAAATCGCATGTATCAGCCGTTTTGTCTTTGTAATATAATAGCTTGTTGCCTTGTAGCATATCGCCGATACCGTCGACTTTATCGTCGACAAGCAGAATGCTGCCAATGCTGCCGCCAATAATTGGGGCAAAATAAAGCGATGCACTGCGGTTTTTTTCAGCAAGCGGGGTGCCTTCACCAATGGCGAAGTATATTCCATCGGCTTTTTTGGTAAGTTGCCAACCAAGGGAGAAAAAATTGGAATTTCCAACGGAAAGTGTAACTGTTGTATACCCAAATTTCTCAAAATATATGTGGTCACTAAGCTTTTCGTTTAGCTCATCTGAAATTTTATCTGTGCTTTTAACATTTGCGAACTGAATTTTCTCAAAAGAATTAAAATTAGTTGCGCTCCAAACGGACATTGCGTTTTCGGCGTCTAATTGGGCATCGTCAAAGGGGGAATAGCTGCCCTCGGCTAGACGCGCGGAGTTGCCGTTCTGACTTAAATAAAGGTCAAAGAGAAAGGGGTGTTGCTCAACAAAAGCGTCAATTTCGCGCAAGATTTCTATTCGAACATCGTCACGGTCAAGCTTCTCAATAAATTTTTTTATCTCGGCTTCATACGCTGTGCCTTCTTCAATAATTTCTTCGTCTTCAACTTTTTGCTTGTAGTCGGCAGTTTCGCCATTTTCACTAAAAAATGATTTTAATATAGGATATTTTTCAAGGTCTGGTTCTGCAAGCTTGTCATCATCGCGGGCAAGCTCGTCGTTGATTATGCTGTCATAGTGAAGCGGATTTGCAGCTTTTGTCTGGTAAAGCGCGGTGAATGTATCGGCATCTGCCGAAATTAGCTTGTCAACGCCAACTGCAAGGATTTGACGGTTGCCTTGTTTTACATCTAGTGCGCGAATTTCGTTTGTGTCTTTGTCGGCTTCGGCTAGATAAACAAAGCGGTCTAGGGTATCAGTGTAGCTTGCCAATGTGATTATGCCGCTATCTATTTGTACAGCAGGCTCGCTGCCGTTTGCGACGGTGACAACATACATGTTTGAGCGCATATCTTTGCTGTTTTCATGTGAAGATTTAGCGTATAAAAGCTTACCGTTTTTATACTTAACTATTTCGGTGACACCTTCGTCAAGCTGCCAATTTTGTGTAAAATCTGTCGCGCTAAGGTTGTCGTCAGAATCTATAAATACCATCATTGAGCCATTTTCATTAAAGAAAAACTTGTCTGTTGCATTTTCGCAAATCAAAATATCTGTGAATTCTTCTTTAGAATTGATTTTTTGTATTGTGGGACGCTGCGCAAAATCGCGGACATAAAGCTTGCCTGCGGATTTATTGTCACGGACTGTATCGCCAACGATGTCGACATATGCGAGATAGCGACCGTTTGGGCCAGTTTTAGCCATATTTGAAAGTGCTTTTTCATTTTGCGCGCGAGGGGTGAAATTAGTGATAACTGTCTCGGGAAAATCAATTGACGGCGACTTGAATTTGAGTGTCCTATCCTCTGTGACGTAGACTATCGCATTTTTAGCTCTGGATTTGCCAGAAACACCCAGGTAGTAGGGCAGCATGTCGTAAAGCCACAACGACACTGCCGAAAGCAAAAGCAAAAGTCCCAAGCTCATGCAGAAAATCTTGAGTTTTTTTGAATGACGCGCCAAACCAGAACCATTTCGCAAAGGCGAGACAACATATTCAAGCATGTCGGTGTCTTGAGGGGCTTCGCCTGCTTTTGTGTTACAAATCAAGCAATTTTCGCAGCTTGAAGGCAGCACAGCGCCACATTTTTTGCAATTATTCATATATGTATCCTCCAAAAAGGCGGTTGCATCTTTAATATATTGGCATCATTATATACTTTGGTGCGATTAAAGTCAAATTAAAGCGCAATATAGCTTGATATTTCTACAACAATTTGGTATACTATTATACAAATTATGTTTAAACCCATTGAGCAGACCGTACGCGAAAACAAAGTGCATTCAGAGAGGCCGCGCATTTGCTGTGAGCGCGCTTGCATTTTTTGCCGAAATTTCATCTGTGAGGGGCTTGGCTGAACTTTTAGTAGGTTAAGACGATATTGCGCGACGTTATCCGCGCAGAAAAGTGTCCGTTAACGCGGAAATTTGGGTGGTACCACGGAAAGATTGTTTAGTCCTTTCGTCCCTTTTTTGGGGGCGGGAGGATTTTTTTCAAAAAACGATGAGGTGAGAAAATGAAAGACCAGTTAGAACAAATAAAAAGTTTTGCAGCAAAAGCGATTGCCGATGCCTTGGGCGAGCGTGATATTGAGGAACTGCGCGTCAAGTATCTTGGAAAAAAAGGCGAGCTTACCGCCATTCTAAAGCAAATGGGCGGGCTTTCTGCGGAGGAGCGGCCGCAAATAGGTCAACTTGCAAACCAAGTGCGCGAACACATTGAAAACGCTATTGCAGAGCGTGCAGAGCAAATGAAGCAGCAAAATCGCGAAAAGCAGCTTGCATCTGAAACAATTGACGTATCAATGCCAGGAAAGCTGCATCAAATGGGCAAAAAACACCCGCTTAACATAGTCCTCGATGAAATTAAGGAAATTTTTCTCGGCATGGGCTTTGATATCGCAGAAGGCCCTGAAGTCGAGCTTGATTACTACAATTTCGAGGCTTTGAATATCCCGAAAAACCACCCCGCACGCGATACGCAGGATACCTTTTACATCTCTGATGACGTGGTTTTGCGCACACAGACCTCGCCAGTGCAGGTGCGCACAATGGAGAAGCAAAAGCCGCCAATCCGCGTGATTGCACCAGGCCGCGTGTACCGCTCCGACGCTGTTGACGCCACGCATTCGCCTCTTTTTCATCAAATTGAGGGACTAGTTGTTGACAAAGGCGTGACTATGGCCGACCTTAAAGGTACGCTTGAAACTTTCGCAAAAATGCTCTATGGCGACGACGTTGTTGTTCGTTTTCGCCCGCACCACTTTCCTTTTACAGAGCCATCTGCTGAAATGGACGCCATGTGCTTTATGTGCCACGGCGAAGGTTGCAGGCTTTGCAAAGGTGAGGGTTGGATTGAAATTTTAGGCTGCGGCATGGTTCACCCCAAGGTGCTTGCAAATTGCGGAATTGACCCTGCCGAATACTCGGGATTTGCATTTGGTATGGGACTAGAGCGCATGGTTATGCGAAAATACGACATTGACGACTTGCGGCTGTTTTATGAAAACGACGCTCGCTTTTTAAATCAATTTTAGAGGGGGCAAATTAAATGAATTTATCTATGAAATGGCTGTCTGACTACGTTAAGACGGATGTTGCCACAAAGAAATACGCCGCAGACTTGACTATGAGCGGCTCAAAGGTTGAGGGTTTCAAGGTTGAGGGCGAGGAGCTTAAAAATATTGTTGTAGGTAAGGTTTTAAGCGTGGAAAAGCACCCAAATGCCGACACGCTCTATATTTGCAAAATTGATGTGGCAGGCTCTACGCCTTTACAGATTTGCACAGGTGCAACAAACGTTGTTGCAGAAGCCTTTGTGCCTGTCGCGCTCGATAATTCCGTTGTGCAAGGCGGCAAAAAAATCACAAAGGGTAAGCTTCGTGGAGAAGTTTCCGAGGGTATGCTGTGCTCGCTTTCGGAGCTTGGTCTTTCGAAAAATGACTTCCCCTATGCCGACGAAAACGGAATCTTTCTGCTTGGCGAGGATTGCGACCGCACTTTGGGCATGGATATTCGTGAAGCAACTGGCCTAAACGATACCGTTGTCGAGTTTGAGATAACGTCCAATCGTCCCGATTGCCTTTCTGTGCTCGGTCTTGCTCGCGAAACCGCTGCAACCTACGACCTGCCGTTTAGCGTACCCACGCCGAAAGTTAAGGCAGGCGGCGGCAAAGTCGAGGACGTTTTGAGCGTCACCGTGGAGAACAAGCAGCTTTGCATGAGATACGCGGCGGCGGCTGTGAAAAACGTGAAGATAGAAGCGTCGCCGCGTTGGCTGCGCGAAAGATTGCGCGCAGCGGGTGTGCGGCCTATCAACAACATCGTCGACATCACAAACTACGTTATGCTTGAATTTGGCCATCCAATGCATGCATTTGATTTGCGCCATGTTGCAGGTGGGAAAATCGTTGTTAGAAACGCAAAAGTCGGCGAAAAAATCACGACCTTAGACGGCGTAGTTCGCGAGCTTGAGCCTGAAATGCTAGTCATTGCCGACGAAAAAAATCCAAGTGCTGTTGCTGGAGTCATGGGCGGCGAGTATTCGGGTGTGTACGCCGACACAAGCACCGTTATTTTTGAAGCAGCCTGCTTCGACGGCGCGTCTGTGCGCATGAC
>JAVBKH010000215.1:0-6016 GCA_031554155.1 Oscillospiraceae bacterium | reverse complement strand
GGGAGGGGAAAAGAGCAGGGTGAAAAAAGTTCTTGGGCGTTGGGGACTTACCTTAATAATGTCATTTTTGCCATTTTTGCTTGTTGTATTGCTAGTTTGTATAATGTTTTTCTCCAACCCAAATGGAAACAAAAACGCCCTTGCCGCTTCTGCAAACGACCCACAGCGATTGGCCGAGTTGTCAATTCTAAGCTCTTTTGGCATACCATGCGACATTGTGTTCATGGTTACTACGATGCAATGCGAAAATGAACAAGAAGCCCTTGAAAGACCGTTTATTTTCAATGCTATGGAATTTATGGAAGTGACCGAAATAGTCAAAGTTATGCATCATCAACATGAAGAGCCTGAAAGCGATGGTGAAGCAAACGAAGTAATTGGTGATGGCGGGGACGATGACGGAGAAGTGATAGACCACAGCAATTGCAAATATGTGCTTTCGGAAACAAATCAATATTTACATAAAGATGCGATTATGGGCTATCTTAGAATTTCGAATGAGAGCGACATAGAGTTAAATGCAGGAACTTTACTCCAAAAATTACAGGAAGCAGCAGATGCCAAAAGTGCCGACACAGACGACGATGATATACGCGAGATACATATTAGCAGCATTCCTCGCGCCGACCTAGAAGAGACGGATGATGAATATGCCGAATATCGCAAAGCAATTGAACGTTGCGGAATAAAAGACAAAAAAGAGATACAAGGTATTCTCGATTTACACGACCAAGGCTATTTCATTGGTTGGTTAGAGGGTGCGTCAATCTCATTTGATATTGACGGCGGTTCTGGCCCATTTGTTACAGGAAGCAACGGTTCACATGCGCACATTAGAAATCTACTTGCAGGAGATGACACGCCGTTCAATGCAAGCCCGTTTGTAAGTCCGCTAGATGTTGACTGGCGCAGCTTTGTATCATGTGAGTTTGGCACTGGATATGTTGGCCACACGGGTATGGACTTAGCAGTCCCCACGAGCACACCAGTTTATGCAATTGCGGACGGAACGGTTTTATATTGTAGTGAAGCGATTGGCAAATACAAAGGCGGCTACAATGCCTATGGAAAACATGTGGTAATCAACCACGGCGGTAAAATCGCAACGTTGTATGCGCACAACTCACAAGTGATAGTTAGCGCAGGACAGACTATACAAGCAGGGCAGCTCATCGCGCTGTCTGGTGACACGGGCAACTCGTCTGGCCCACATTTGCACCTAGAGGTTATTGTGAACGGTGTGCCGCGAAATGCAAGGTCATATTTGCCGTAGTTTTACAAAAATAAAAGCCCCGCGTAAGCGGGGCAAAGTAGAAATCAAGGGGTGATTTCATGAATGTCATAAGTTGACGCTTTAGATGCGGCAACTGATTCATAAGCCTTATCCCAATCTTTGCTAATGCATGAATAGTAGATATCTCCTTTACTTATGTCAAGGCTCACACTACCATCTTTGCGTTTGATAGCGTCTGGAAATAATACAGCCATATACCCAATCTTAGGTTCGGATTTTCCAGGTACTATAGCTGTGATTTTGTAAACATAGAAAATGTCATTCGATAAATCGCCACGGATACTTTGTTTAATGGTATTGAAATAAATTTTGTAAAGTTCTGGTGTATTTATTGTGATAGGGTAATCAATCATACCTAAATCATGTCTCGGCGCGCTAAACACCCCATCTAGAGAACTTTCTAAAAGGTCACTGCCCAATTTTTTCATTTTTTCTTTTGTAGCTGCATCCAAATCATTAAAGTCTAGAAGATATTCGTCAATACCATCAACCGTGTACTCCTTGGTTAGAACATCTGGCAGAATATAGCCTTCTCGTTCGGCTTCTTCTCTATTTGCTTCTACCGTTACCACGACTTTATCGCCAATTCTTAATTCATTGTAAGGGCTACAATGATAATCCAAGTTACGGACAAATAGGTCTTTTGAATGATTTGAGACTGTCACCTCTGCGTTTGGAGAAATACCCTTGTACTCTAATTCGATATCTGCAAATAGGTCAATCACAATAGCATCTCTGAGGTCTGAAACTGCGTATGTAAACTCTGTATTTGTAAACTTTATCTTTTCGTTTTTAGCATCAGTTTCTGGATAAGTGGCCTTGATTTTAACACTATCTCCGTTTGATAAGCTTTCTTGTTTGCTAGAAACAACTTCAAAATCAAGCTGCTGAAGAACCATTGCGATGCGCAAGGCTTTATTAGTTCCATTTTTTTTTTCGATTTCTTTTATTATATTTTGTACATCACTTTCATTACGCGAGACAGTAACCTTACCCTTGCCATTAAAACCGATTGTGCCAATGTCTGCTAATGTTTTAGCATCATATTCGTTGACTTTGGCGCAACCAGATAGAACTACCAGAACAAAAAATAGAACAATAATTTTTTTCATTTTTCATTTAACCCCTTTATTGTTGAATCACACGTTTTTTCTATGATACATTTCGATTAAAGAATCCTGTAAAACTTGAGAGAAATTTACATGATTTAGTTCTGCAAAAGTATTGAGCCATGCGGGAATTGTAAGATTTTTTCTAACTGCTTTGTTGCCATATTTTTCTGTGTATTCGTCCATATCTAATACAAGCAGGCTTGTAAAGCCATCTTGTTCTAACACAATAGCTTTTAATTCGCTTGCGGGTGGAATTGGTTTCCCATCCTCAAGTTCATCAAGTACCCAACCAGAAGCTGCATCTGTAGCCATTAAAATGGCGTCTGCAAGTGTGTCTCCTCCACTCACACACCCTGGCAAATCGGGAACAACAACAGAATAGCTGTCACATTTATTGTCTTTGTAAAAACATGCAGGATAAGTTAATTTCACGTTTATTCCTCCTCATATTCTAGCTTGCTTTAATATGGATTTAACAACAATAGGGGGGATGTCGCCAGTGTGATTAGGTATTGTGACTTTACCAAGTTTTGTAGGGTGAACATATTGGTGATGTGAGCCTTTAGCGTTTTTGAATATCCAACCATCGGCTAGTATTATCTTTTCTACTTCGCGAAATTTCATACTTTCATCTCCCCTACAATTTATATTATACGCATTATGCGCATAAATGTCAAGCAATTTTGAAAATTTATAAGGAATAATTAATTTATGAAAAAAATCTGGTTAGTCATTTTATGTATTATTTTGATTTTTACTTTAGGGACAACAGTTTATGCGGCTGACGCAGTGGAAAATTTGCAAGAATTTAAAGATTTGGATGATACAGATGGCGGCGGAAAATACATACAAAATTCAGAATACTATTACCTTGATTTAGTAGAGGTGGGTCTATTCGACAGTGGGGTTGAGCTTTTGAACTCACTGGCTAATGTTATTTTTACTCTTGAGGTGTGGATAGCCAAGATTACTTGCACTCTCATATTTTATGCCGAGACTGTAAGTATAGCTGACCTTGTGGGCGAACAAATGAACATGATGCAAAATGACCTAAAAACTCAACTGTTTGACCCGATGTTTGCGTTAGTTTTCACGTTTACATGCGCTTTTATAGCGTGGCTGTTTATGAAGCGTAACATGCAAGCGATTATAAACCAGTTTCTAAAGGTCTTTTTTACAATACTAGGCGTCTCAATAATTGCCACCCACTCAGTCACAGCCATTAATACTATTGATGAGTTAACAAGCGAGATGTCGAATGCCATAGTATCAAGCGTTGCGGGAGAAGAAAATACAGGAAATAACTATGGTGTAACAATGGCGGCCAATCTTTGGGATACATTAATTCATCAACCGTGGAAAACGCTTGAATTCGGTAAAAAAATGTCGGGCAATGAAGAAGAAAAAATAAATGCATTATTAACCAATCATGTTCCAATTTCTAAAGATACGAAAGAATATGTCAAAACCTTAGTTGGTAATGATAAAGATAATCCCCTTTATTTTGGAAAAGAGATGGCATTGCAACGCTTGGGGCTGACAACCGTTTATCTATTGCCACTAACTGGCAAGTGTGTAATTTATGGAGCTATAGCTGTTTTGAAGCTCTCATATAGAGCAATTATTGTGCTTTTATTTGCTATTGGTATCATAATCTTTATGTTTTCGCTAATACCACAGCTAGGTGATACGGCCTTAATAGTCAAATGGCTAAAAAAAATTATAGAGATGCCAATTATGATTATAATTTTATCGTTTGTTATGGGCTTTTTAATTTTAATTGATAAGTTGCTATATTCCCAAGTCAATAATGTCGGTTGGCTAATAATAATACTTACACAATTTTTATTAGAGGTTGTAATTTTCCTATACAGAGACAAAATCCTAGGATTTTTCGAAACAGTGCAGGGCGCAGTGCGAAACCCGCAAGAATTTATTGCAATGGCATCTCAAGCGGCGACTCGAATTGGTGACCGCGCAAAGGACGCGATTGACGGTACTGGCGATGTGATGGGCGCAGCAAGCAACTACAACCGCACTGCAAGCGACAAGCTGTATACCACGTTAAACAATATTAAAAATAATAGAGGCTCGGAGGATATTTCTGATTATGGTACAGAATTTAACGGATATGTGAACGAGCCAATTGACTTTGATGATACTCAAAAACTGCAAGAAGCACCCCGACCGCAACTATTCTCAAACACTGCAATGGATACAAGCGACAGGCAAATCGCTCAAAATCAAAGTATCACAAGACATGCAGCTAATGACAGTGAAGCAGTACCAAAAACCGAAATGCCGCAAAGAATACCGCGCTTATCAGATAGAGCTGCCGAAAATGAGAATGTGGACGAAGACCAGCAAGAGCCAACAACGCCTAGGCCATTGCTAGTTGGAGGACATCACAGCACAACAAACTTAAATGTTGATGATTACAGCGTTCCAAATATTGTACGTCCAACATTGATGTCAGACCATACAAGCTATAACAACACAAACGAGGACAGTTACAGCTCAGACGTTGGCGAAAAATTAGAATTAGACGACGAGCCTGTAAATTACAGTGGAGGACATCACAGCACAATAAACCTAAATGTTGATGATTACAGTGTTCCAAATATTGTACGTCCAACATTGATGTCAGACCATACAAACTATAACAACACAAACGAAGACAGTTACAGCTCAGACGTTGGCGCAAAATTAGAGTTAGACGACGAGCCTGTAAATTACAGTGGTAGAGCTGTGAGCTTGTATGACACAAACGACGATACGCAACCAATGCTGACAGCAGAGCTGGTGGGATACGACGATAAGCAACAAAGCAACTACATAGCCCAGCCACAAATGGGCGAGGTGCCTAGACTTCAAGTCAGTGACGAGCAAACAACTAGCCCATTAATTGCAAGCGCCACGAGTAGCAGTAGCAGTTATATACAGCACCACGAAATTACAAGTGCAAATTTAAACGAAGTTGAGTCCAAAAAACCACAAGCATCTACACGCCCTAAAAAAACCCCCAAGAAGCAACAAGATGTTTTGCTTGAAATGAATACAGATAATCACTCCAAGGCAAACACAGAGGCTGCCAAGCCCATCAGCGCACATGCAATGGACTTAGATGTAAATGAGGTTCACGAAGTGTCGCAAGTGCAACAGCCACAAGCGAAAAGGCCATCACTTTTAGCTACCCAAGAAGTGATACAAGTTGAAACAGATACTCAAGAAATCAATAAACATACTATACCACTGCAAACTGGTTTTGAACAACCTGAATCAGAGGAAGTAGTAATAATAACGCCAACTGAAATGATGTCTAATGCAATTAACTAGAGGAGTGACCATATATGCCCCCTAAACTCACAAAATTAAAAACCATCTCCCTGCTTCTAGCCTTAACCCTACTTATAAACCCATTTACAAATTACATATCAGCTCGCGCGGCTGACCCCGATGACCCAACACTGCACAGTATTGAAGATATTGCAACGGCTGGCACAACAGAGACTGATGGCGAGCTACAGGATATTGAGCCGCCAATAGCAACGGCTGGCATTCCAGAACCGCCACCGCAGCAGCCAATACAGCCGCGAGACATGACAAGGGC
>JAVBKH010000273.1:0-2529 GCA_031554155.1 Oscillospiraceae bacterium | reverse complement strand
GATTTGTCTTTCAAAATTCTGATTACACTGCTCATTTATGGTACACCTCGCTTTTGCCACTTGCCTTAGCCGTTAGCGTAATAGGGAAGCTGCCAAAACCGCCGAATAATCCAAGGTTTGACTGCATCGTGACAGTCACTGTGACTTCCTCGTTAAGTTGAATGTTGCCTGTTTTTGACCAAGATATATGCGGATTTAAGCCCGAACGCTCTTTTAAAATTACTGTGCGATTTGTTGTTTCAGTTCCGACTCTGCCTGAGATTTCCGCTTCACGGCAAAGCTCTGTGGCAAAGGTGTCAATCTTGTTTTTTACGATGAAAACAGGGAATACCTTGACGCCAAGCGCAACCACAAGCATTACACTTAAAACCAAAACGCACACATCTATATATCCCTCACCGCGTTTTTCTTTCAGTATCTTTGCAATAAACAGTTCACCTCCAAAAAACAAGCGTAATAGATTGCTCCATTACGCTTGCAAATATATTTTTATGCAGTCTACATTAGCTGAATACCTTGTTCGGGTAGCTCATCTGGTTCTTCGTCTGGCTGCTCTGCTTCATCAGTCTGTTGCCCAAGTCGCATATTAACATGTTCTCTCACTACTTGGCAGAAATCTGCCGCTTGGGTAATGATATCTTCAGCTTCTTCACGGCTTGTAGTGTAAAAGTCATCGTAGTCGCCAGAGTTTCGAACTACGCTTGCCTTTTTGATAATAGCGGAGTATTTTTTGTCAAAACGCTCTGTAGCAAAATATTCTTTAGTAAAGTAACCAAGAACGCCTGAATGTTTGCTGAAATCCACCTTGTCAAGTGCTAAAACCGAGCGGATTGCATGAAAAATTGAATAATAAGCCCTATTTGCCGCCGCTTCATATTTGTTTGCTTTAAAATCAATATTAGCTGTATCCAAATCATCCGCTGATTTTTCTAAGCGATACAAGGCATAATCTTGTACGGTTTTATCAGGCATATAAACTTACACCCTCTTGTTCAACATTTTTAAAGAAGCCGGATATTTTTTTTAATGAATCGTATTCAAGCTTGCTTTGAAGTAATGGTGATAAAAACACATCATGGCGCAAGTCCAAATTGGAAGCTAATTCGCATATACTGTCGAGATGTTTTTTAACTTCCATTTTATCCATGTCAAGAAGAATCATTACGTCGATATCCGATTCATCGTCGTTATCGCCTCTAGCGTATGAGCCAAATAGACGCACGTCACAAAGACGCTCACCAAATAAAATTTTGCATTCGTCTGTCAGCTCTCTTATAATGATTTGGAGTTTTTCAGCTTCGCACATAAAATCGTCTACTTTCCAAGCATAGTATACCATAGTTTCATATAAAACTATGCTGCTTTTCTACTACATGAGTCGAAAACTTTGGCCTTGTTCCTCATCTGGTTCTTCGTCTGGCCCGTAGTCAATTTCTTCGTTGCAATTTTGGCTTGCAATCTCATATTGATGCACAATTTTCTTGCAATATTCACGCAAGGTGGGGATGTTGTCGGTAATTGTACCCCACAAGGTATCAACGTCAAAATCGCCATAGCTGTGCGCGGCAATGTTTCGCATGTTTTTTATCGCTCTCCAAGGCATCTCGGAATAGGATTTTTTGAAATCTTCCGACAAGTGCGTAGTCAACTCACCGATTTGAAGTATGCACATGGCGGTGGCATTCTTGTATGGAGAGCTCTCCTGCAACCGCTCAAAAGAATTGCCAAAGTGCTCGACTGCTTCGTCAATTTGGTCGCAGTACATTACCATTTTTTTGAGGACATCAATGTTTCTGCGGCTATTGCTCATATAACAACACTTCCTCTCCCTTGATTCTATCGAGAAATTCTTCGCTTAGAGCTCCAGTTGTAAGAACATCAACCTGAATGTCTAGCTTATCCTGCAAGGCGAGCTGAAAGCCCGATAGCTCAAAATATCCTTTCAGTTCGCCCTTATCTATGATTCTAAGGTCAATATCGCTTTTTATTGTGGCCTCGCCTCTGGCATAAGAGCCGAAAAGGGCAATGCGCTTCACACCGTATGCTTTTGCAATCGGTGCAACACCCGCCGATATTTCCTCTATCGTATATATCCGCTCCGCCATTTTCGTCATCCCTTTCACCATTTTCTAAGTTAATCATACTCAAAATTGTGCTTTAAGTCAATCGCTTAAAACAACTTGCCAAGTGAATTCAAAATCTCAAGCGCGATTATTGCAAGGTAAGTGAGCAGAAAGCACATGAGCATTATAAAAGAAAGTTTAGCAATAATCTCTTTGTTTTAAGTTAAATCTTATGATATGATTATATTACAATATAAATAAAAAGCAAGTACTCAGTAAATACATATAAGGTATTAAAAAATACTATTGCGATTTGAGGACGATTTACAATGTCCCCTTTGTCAAGACACGAATTTTCAAATCATCGTGACACATGAGTTCAGCGCATAAATTTTGGAATCGGAATGGAGCGTAGCGAAATGGAGATTCCAAAATTTTGTCGTCACGCTAGCGGCTTGGCAATTAT
>JAVBKH010000268.1:0-4223 GCA_031554155.1 Oscillospiraceae bacterium | reverse complement strand
ATTATCGCCAAATTTGTACATCCCAACACCTCATATGCAAGCTTTTCGTGCCTTTTCAAACCTTTTCCTTGTACCTATTTTACCATTTATTCTCCTCAATGTCGATTGTGGTGCGGGTTTTCCCTTTTTCAGCAGACATTATTTAGCTCATATAAGCTTTGGTGCTGATGGCAGAAGCTTTCGATGTGCGCCAAAGAACATGTGCAACGCTCTCGAACGGCTTCCTCAAATACAAGAACGCCTTAAAAATGTTGTCATAGAAAACCGCGATTTTGAATCACTAATTAAAACCTACGACCGCACTGGCGCACTGATTTACCTCGACCCGCCTTACTATGAAGCAGAAAAATACTATCAAGGATTTGCAACAGGCGACCATGTTAGGCTTCGCGATTGCTTGTGCAAAGTGAAAGGTAAGTTTATTTTATCCTATAACGACCACCCAGATGTGCGCAAGCTTTATGAAAATTTCAACATTATTGAGGCTTGCAGAGCGAACAGCCTTAAAGCTAAACATGGTTCTGGCGCGATTTACAGGGAGCTTATAATTAAAAACTTCTAAGTGTTATTTTTTTAAAGCGTAGATTATTATAAAAGTAATTATGTTCTATTCTTTAAAAAAATAACATTAATATTGTGTATCGTGGTAGTATTTCTTTGGAAAGGAGGTGCTATCACGGTGCAAATACATTTAAGTCGCATACTACAGGCAAAAAAAATGCAACAAAAGGAATTGGCTCAGTTAACACATATTCGCGCTGCAACTATCAACAATCTTTACAATCAAACGGCAATTAAAGTGCGCCTAGAATATTTGGACAGAATCTGTACTGCTTTGGATTGTCCAATCGGCGAACTTTTGGAACATGAATCGGTTAATCTGAATGAACTGCTAAACGAAAAAGAATCATAACTGCAATAGCAAATATCTTCTATTAATACGAAATAAATCCGAGAGTAGGCTTTTGCCAACTCTCGGATTTATTTCTGAAAAGTAATATTGTTTTTGCCAAATATCTTGATATTTTTTGCCAAATTAGTTGGCGACCTATATCAAGGTCATTTACCTTTCTCAAATCGTGTCCGGTTTCTTGGGTGCATTATACCTAGACCTCCAATAAAAAGTGTCGTTACATGCACCAACCTTTCCTATAGCTCTGTTGAAAAACAAATAAAAAACTGAAAGCCGCTAAGATAATCTTAGCGGCTTTCTCGATGAGCATATTAATACGATTTTCCCCAAACGACCATGCTTTTTGCGGGTTTGCCACAGCAGACACATGTTTCCGCAAGCTTTTCTTGATTAAACGGCATACAGCGCGAAGAAAGATTTGCCTTATCTTTGATTGCAAGCTCACATTCGAGTTCGCCGCACCACATCGCATTGATATATCCCGAATTTTCAGCAGCTATCTTGGTCATCTCGTCCATTGAAGTAGCTGAAAATGTCTTTGCAGCACGATTTGCGCTTGCTTTTTCATATAATGCAAGCTTATATTCAGACATGATTTCTTCAATCTTGCTTTCCAATTCATCAAGCTTGACGAAATATTTTTGGCGATTGTCACGCCTAACAATGACGCACTGATTGTCGGCGATGTCCCGGGGGCCAATCTCAAGGCGCAAAGGCACGCCCTTCATCTCGTACTCGGAGTACTTCCAACCCGCAGAATTATCGGAATCATCGAGCTTCACGCGGTATTTCGCTTTAAGTCTGTCCGCAAGCTTTGCCGAAGCTTCGAGCACACCCTCTTTATGCTGCGCGACTGGGATGATAACAATCTGTATCGGCGCAACTGAAGGCGGCAAAACAAGGCCGCTGTCATCTCCGTGGGTCATGATAATTCCGCCAATTAAGCGGGTGCTAAGCCCCCAACTTGTTTGGTGCGGATACTGCTGCGTGTTGTCACGCCCTTGGAAAATGATGTCAAATGCTTTCGCAAAGCCGTCTCCAAAGTAATGTGATGTTCCCGATTGCAGAGCTTTTCCGTCGTGCATCATTGCCTCAATCGTGTATGTCGCGACAGCGCCTGCAAATTTTTCTTTGTCTGTCTTTCGACCGCGAACTACAGGCATTGCCAGATGTTCTTCGCAGAAATCGGCATAAACATTCAGCATTTGCTGCGTTTCTGCCTCTGCCTCTTGCTGTGTTTCGTGTAATGTGTGTCCTTCCTGCCACAAGAACTCCATTGACCGTAAGAACGGGCGTGTGGTTTTCTCCCATCGCAGAACGTTGCACCATTGATTGTAAAGTTTAGGCAAATCACGATAAGAATTGACTATGTGGGAATAATGCTCGCAAAAAAGCGTTTCCGATGTCGGCCGTATGCACAGCCGTTCATTTAGCTTTTCGTTTCCGCCATGTGTCACCCACGCTACTTCAGGCGCAAATCCTGCAACATGGTCTTTTTCCTTTTGCAGCAGACTTTCTGGAATCAGTAACGGCAGGCACACATTTTCGTGGCCCAACCGCTTGAATTCTGCATCAAGAATTTTTTGTATGTTTTCCCAAATCGCAAAGCCATAAGGGCGAATAATCATGCAGCCACGAACCGAGGAATAATCCACAAGTTCCGCTTTTAACACAATATCGGTGTACCATTTAGCAAAATCAACGTCCATCGACGTAATTGCTTCAACCATTTTTTTCTGCTCTGCCATGCGCAACGCTCCTTAGTTATTCACATTTCTGATATTGTACATTATTATGCCAGATTTTTCAAGCTTTCCAAATAAAAACAGGTATTGGCGGATTATTTTCTCGGTTGTAAAACTGGCTCAAAATCACCGTGTACTCGTAACTGTTGATTGTTTTAAGGTACTCAAGCAAGGCATCGCGCTCCTCAAAGCCGCTTCTGCCGCCATAATAAATGCACAGGCTCATTAATCCGCCTTTTTTTAGGAGCTTAAGCCCCTGTTCAATTGCAGGTATGCTTGTATCGGCATGGGTAAAAATATCATGATTGCCCGCGGGTAGCCAACCGAAGTTAAACGTAATGCAGCTCACTTCATTGTCATTAGCGTACTTCCCCATATTACTGTGACTATCCAGGACAACACTGCCAATACTCTCATAACACTCGTTTTTCAATAGTGCTTTTGTACTTTCCACTGCATCTTCTTGAATATCAAAGGCAAGAACGCGACCTGTTTCGCCGGCTAACGAGCAGAGGAAGACCGTATCTCGACCGCGCCCCGCCGTAGCATCAATGCAAAAATCACCGACTTTGACGTGCTCTCGTATAATCCTATGCGCTACCTGCAACGCGCTGAATGAATCGTTCAAAGACTCACCCCGTTTCAAATTGATTATCAAAGTATACCATAAATGCGTGAATTGTGGTATACTAATTTCAAAGGAGTGATTGTGTGAAAAGAGCAATTATTATTGTGCTAGATAGCGCAGGAGTTGGATTTTTGCCCGACGCAGAGCGATTTGGTGACGTTGGCGCCGATACTTTTGGGCACATTATTGAAAAACGTGGCCTTAACACGCCAAATATGGATAGGCTTGGTCTTCGAAAAATTGACGGTATCAGCTTTGGCAAGCCGCAAAACGACGTAATTGGCTGCTATGGCAAGGCAGACGAAAAAACCTTGGCGAAGGACACCACGTCAGGCCACTGGGAAATGGCGGGCTACATCATGGACGTGCCATTCAAGACGTTTCCCAACGGTTTCACTGATGAAATTATGAGCGAGTTTGAGCGCGAAATTGGTCGTGGCACACTTGGAAACTGTGTCGCCTCTGGCACAGAAATCTTGGATAGACTTGGCGAGGAACATATGAAAACTGGCAATCCGATTGTGTACACGTCGGCTGACAGCGTGTTCCAAATTGCCGCCCACGAGGACATTGTGCCAATAAACGAGCTGTATCGCTACTGCGAGATTGCGCGCAAAATTTTGATGGGCGAAAACTCGGTTGGCCGCATTATCGCTAGGCCGTTTGTCGGCGAGCCTGGCCACTTTAAGCGCACAGAGCGTCGCCGCGACTACGCCCTCGCCCCAGAGAAGGACACTGTGCTCGACGCTATTTTGAAGGCGGGCAAAGACGTCGCCGCAGTCGGCAAAATTGAGGATATTTTTTGCCACCGTGGAGTATCCAAGGTTGAGCATACGACAAATAACACCGCAGGAATTGACGCTACAATCAAGTTTTTGCAAAGCGATGTCGACGGCTTGATTTTCACAAATCTTGTGGATTTTGACATGCTTTACGG
>JAVBKH010000102.1:0-8955 GCA_031554155.1 Oscillospiraceae bacterium | reverse complement strand
GCGTGTACCAGAAACTTGGTTGATAGAATCATCAAGAACTTTAATAGACTCGTTTGCCAAGTCGCGTGTGCTAACGTCAACATTAGCTACTTTATTGCCTGTAAGCTTTGAGCCTGCGACAGTTGCGCCCGTTGTACCAATATTACTGGTACTCATGTTATCGACATGCAACTTGACCTGTTGGTCAGCCGAGCCATTTGCGCCAATTTGGAAAGTAAGACTGGAAGCGGCAGTTGCAATTTGTCCTTCAGATGCACTTAACGCTGTAGCTGTGCCTGTAAGCTTTACTCGAATAACGCCGTCTTTTTGTGATGTTGAAGTTCCCCCAGTAAGAGTAACTGTTCCACCATTAACCGCAATACTGGTAGCGCCAGATGCAACATTATAGGTTTTGTCGCCGATTTGTGCAGTCAGTTTGCCGTCTTTAGAAATCAACGTAAGCTCTTGGCCAACAAGTCCAGCACTTCCGCTGACACTTGTTCCTGCGGCCACGCCAATACTGGAAAAATCAGCAGCAGCACCATCAGCAAGCTTTTTGCCGCCCATTGTGCCATCAAGTAGCTTGATGCCGTTGTAGTGAGTTGAGGAAGAAATTCTGTCGATTTCGTCTTTGAGGGCGGTGACTTCTTTGTTGATGTTTGTGCGGTCAACGTCGTCGGCATATGTGCCGTTTGCAGATTGAACCGAAAGCTCACGCATACGTTGCAGGATTGCGTGGGTTTCGTTAAGTCCGCCTTCAGCGGTTTGGATTAGTGAAACGCCGTTTTCTGCGTTGGTTGTAGCCATATCGAGGCCGCGGATTTGCCCACGCATTTTCTCGGATATTGCCAAACCTGCGGCGTCGTCGCCTGCGCGGTTTACTCTAAAACCAGAGGAAAGTTTCTCTAAGTTTTTCGCTGTTTGTGCGTTGTTAACGCCAAGCTGCCTGTGTGAGTTCATCGCAGGTAAGTTGTGTTGTACTACCATGATAAAGCCTCCATGTTATTTTATTTTGGGACTATCCACTGTGCAGATGATTCATTCACCTAGCACAATGGGACTAGCTGTTAAATTTTGCGTCTGGCTTTTCCGCAGCGCCTTCCGCTTTCCGTTCATTGTCTCTTATAACGTATATCGGCTGCGACTAATAGAACTTTAGGCTAAACCCAAAGCTTTTTAGAATAAAGCCGTGTACCTAATCAATAGAAGCAGGTACACGGCATGTGACCAGACTATGTTATATTAACTAGCGGAGAAGTTGAAGAACGCCTTGGGGAAGCTGATTGGATTGAGATAGCATAGACTGTGATGCTTGAGAAAGAATGTTGTTCTTTGTGAATTCCATCATTTCTTTCGCCATGTCTACGTCGCGGATTGAAGATTCAGCAGCTTGCAAGTTTTCCTTGGTTGTTCCAAGGTTGTTGATGGTGTGCTCAAGACGGTTCTGCAATGCACCTAGGTCAGCGCGTGTGCCAGAGACTTGGTTGATAGAATCATCAAGAACCTTGATGGATTCGTTTGCCTTGTCGCGTGTGCTTACGTCTACGTCTGAAACTTTGAACCCGCCGAGCTTTGTAGCAGCAGCCTGAACAGTAGTTCCTGTCGAGCCGATGTTACCTGTACTCATGCTCGAAACATGCAAATTAACCTGTTGGTCAGCCGAGCCGTTTGCGCCGATTTGGAATGTCAGCTTGCTGCTGTCACCCGCAACCGTAACACCTTTTATCGTGTTAAGCGCTGCCGTTTTTGCATTAGCTGCTGATAGAGTGACGTTTGTAATTGTTGCGGATTTTGGAAATGACGTCGAGGCAGTAGTGCTTACTCCACTTGATGCCATTTGCGCTACGGTCACTCCGGCTGCATCGACGAAGTCGTAATTTGAACCGTTAGACTTACCATTATAGGTTTTGTCGCCGACTTGCATTGACACAGTTGCAACTGCTCCCGTATCGTCACGCGTAACCAAGAAGGAAGCATCTTTGCTTGCAATTGCAGTGCCTGCTGTTGTTACAGTAACAGCCGTGTTTGCAACAACGAAACCATTGTCAGTAAAAGCTTTCGTCTCGGCTGTCGTTGCGTCGCCGCTCATTTTTGTGCCGCCCATCGAGCCGTCAAGCAGCTTGATGCCGTTGTAGTGAGTGGAGGAAGAAATTCTGTCAATTTCGTCTTTGAGTGCGGAAACTTCCTTGTTGATGTTTGTGCGGTCAACGTCGTCAGCATAAGTTCCGTTTGCAGATTGAACGGAAAGCTCACGCATACGTTGCAGGATTGCGTGGGTCTCATTGAGTCCGCCTTCAGCGGTTTGGATTAGAGATACACCGTTTTCGGCGTTGGTTGTAGCCATATCGAGACCACGGATTTGTCCGCGCATTTTCTCGGATATTGCCAAACCTGCGGCGTCGTCGCCTGCGCGGTTTACTCTAAAGCCAGAGGAAAGTTTTTCGAGGTTTTTTGCTGTTTGCGCGTTATTAACGCCGAGTTGCCTGTGCGAGTTCATCGCGGGAAGATTGTGTTGTACTACCATGATAAAGCCTCCATGTTATTTGTTAAGGGTAAACCTCGTGGCTACGTAAATCTTTCACTAGGCCACAAGGATAAACTAACTTAAATTTGACAATTGCGAATGGTCTTTACCATCAATTGTCTCTTGTAATGTATATCGGCACAAGTTGCTAAAACTTTAGGTGGAAAACAGAATTTTTTCAAAACAAGTACCGTGCACCTTAATGATTATGTTCAAGGTACACGGCGTGACTTTAATAACGTAAAGTCATGTTATCTTAGTAATTGGAGCACGCCTTGAGGAAGCTGGTTGGATTGAGAGAGCATTGACTGGCTTGCTTGAGAAAGAATGTTGTTCTTTGTGAATTCCATCATTTCTTTAGCCATGTCAACGTCGCGGATTGAAGATTCAGCCGCTTGCAGGTTTTCTCTGGTTGTTCCAAGGTTGTTGATGGTGTGCTCAAGACGATTCTGCAATGCACCGAGGTCAGCGCGTGTGCCAGAAACTTGGTTGATAGCGGAATCAAGAACGCCGATTGCGTCGTTTGCGTCACTTCTATTTCCAACATTGATACCTGCCACGTTGCCAGTTTTATTGCCAAGTGAGCCTGTGCTCATGTTGTCGACATGCAGATTGACTTGTTGGTCGGCAGAGCCGTTAGCGCCGATTTGGAATGTAAGCTTGGCGTCAGCCTTAGCAGTTATTGAACCTTTTTTTGTTTGAAGCGGTCCAGCAAGTAGGTCAACTCCAGTTACTGTACCATCCTTGCTGCCAAGGCCAATAGTTCCGACTGATTTTCCATCTGAGCCATAAAGAGTAGTAGAAGTTGTGCCATCTGTGGAATAGGTTTTGTCGCCAACTTGAACGGAGGTAAAGGTTGCACCGTCAATTATTTTTGTGGCAATAGTTGCATCTTTATCGCTCGCAGAAATAATCCCGCTTGAGTTAAATGCCAAGTTGCCTGCAATTTCAGTGTCGACCGTCGCCGCTGCTGTAGACTTTGTACCACCCATGCTGCCATCAAGTAGCTTGATTCCGTTGTAATGAGTTGAAGAAGCGATTCTGTCAACCTCGTCTTTAAGTGCGATAACTTCTTTGTTGATGTTCTCGCGGTCAACGTCGTCGGCGTATGTACCATTTGCGGATTGAACTGAAAGTTCACGCATACGTTGGAGGATAGCGTGTGTCTCGTTTAGTCCACCTTCAGCGGTTTGGATTAGTGACACGCCGTTTTCGGCGTTTGTGGTTGCCATATCGAGGCCGCGGATTTGTCCGCGCATTTTTTCGGATATTGCCAAACCTGCAGCGTCGTCGCCTGCACGGTTTACTCTAAAGCCTGAAGAAAGTTTTTCTAAGTTTTTAGCTGTGTGCGCGTTGTTCACACCGAGTTGTCTGTGTGAGTTCATAGCAGGAAGATTGTGTTGTACTACCATTTTAATTAGCCTCCGTGTTTTTTATTATATTTTTAAGGTGTTCCGATTGCGGGGGCTAATCTTTAAGCCATCCGTTCTCGGTGTCGCAGTCATCTCCGCAGAAAGGTGAACTGCGAGGTGTTAGTGAGACTGATTTGCTCTGTCTCTATTACCTTTATCGGCGATACCACTCAAAACTTTAGCTAATACTAAAAAAAGATTTTAAGGCAGTGCACTTTTTCTCGTTTTGTGGTATACTATACGATGATTTAGTATTCGTATAAATGCTGCGGCGGCTTATGTCGAAGCGATAATTTGAATATTCCAAGATTCTAGCAGATAAGGTGGTACCATAGTGGAATCGCGCAGACCAATTTTCTCAAGTATAATAAAAAACATAACTTCGCTCGCAAGCTCGGACAAAGTAAACGAAGCCGCAAAGGAAGAACTTGCGGCGCTTGGCCGTGAGCTTGAGCATGCGCTTTTTGATACAGCCAAGAGCCTGCCCAACTTGTTAAGGCTTGAGCATGATTTAAAGCAATCCCCTCCCGAAGAAGGCTCGTTTGTCCTCACGTTTGACATTAAGTCTCTTCGCAAAATTAACGACGCTTACAGCCGAAAAACTGCTGATTTGCTTTTAACGGAGATTGTCGAATGGGTTCGTTCAATCGAAATCAAGAATTTTAAGCTTTATCACGCAGATGTTGACGAATTTATTATTTTGTTGCGGAACACAACGTCTGACGAAGCCAAAGAGCTTGCCGTGAAAATCCACAATAGATTCAACGATGCGTGGATTTTAAAAAACAAGCCTACTCCGATTCAGATTTTTTGCAGCGTAAAATTTGGTCTGATTGACCTATATAAGCACTTCTATAATCACGAAAATCTTTTAAGCTTGATTGAGCGCGCGCTCGACTATTCAGGAAAAATCGGCGACATCGCAATTTATGACGAAGCCATTGACTTTGAGTTTAAAAATAATCTCATGCTTGAGCTTAACCTAAAAGATTGTGTTCTTGAGGGTATGCGTGGTTTTTCTGTGGATTATCAAGCGATTGTTGACGCAAAAACTGGACTATGGGTTGGCGTTGAGGCACTTTGTCGTTGGAAAAGCCCCGAATTTGGCAACGTTTCACCGATGAAGTTTATACCAAAATCAGAACAGCTTGGCTTGATTGGCCACATAGGAGACTGGGTGCTTGAAACCGCAGTAAAACAGTGCAAGCTGTGGGACCTAGACAAATTCCCGAATTTTATGCTGCATGTCAACCTTTCGCCTTTGCAGTTAATAGAAGGCTGTTACGATGAAAAGCTTGCGGCAACTCTCAAAAAATATGGCTACCCTGGGCCAAATCTCAGCCTTGAAATTACCGAAAGCATCGAGTTCAATTTTGAAAACTACATCATGGCCGAAATTGCAAAAGTTCGCGCACATGGAGTTTTAATGTCCCTCGATGATTTTGGAACAGGCTATTCCTCTTTTAACAACCTTAAAAAATTGCCTGTTAGTATTCTTAAAACTGAACGCTCTTTCATTATAGATATTGAAAACGACATATACTTGCAGTATTTACTACATGTAATGGTCAACCTCGCACATGCAGTTGACATGCGCATGGTTGCCGAAGGCGTTGAAACCGAACAGCAACTTGAGCTTTTGCTCGAAAACGGCGTGGATTTATTGCAGGGCTTTCTATTCTGCAAGCCGTTGCCCGCTGACGAATTTGAAAAGTTGCTCCAAAATTTTTCAATACCTCCGCGACAAATCGGTAGAGGGCTTGGCGAAAATATAACAATTAACCGTCTTTTGGACGCGCGAAATGAATACACGCTCTCGCCTGCGGCATACCGTCTATTCAATAGATGTCTTCAGATTCTTGTTACTTACACAGAAACTGAAAAAAGCATATCCGACGTGCTTGAGCTAGCCTGCAAGCGGATAACCATGACACATGCTGGCATGTTCACTAAAGATGAAAAAGGCGTTTTTTCATGCACCTACGAATGGTGTGATAACGGAGTAAAAGAACTTAAACCAGAACTTCAACGCGTCAATCTGGACAAAAAAATACCTAAACTTCTTCCGACACTAGCGGAATATGGCATTGTTTACGCACAAAATATAAACTCATTGTCGTTTAATGCTTCAAAATTTCTTGAAGATAAAGGTATCAAGTGCATTGCTATTCTGCCGATGTTGAGCGGCGGCGAAATAATAGGCTTTACTGCGGTAGCAAGTCAAGACCCTAACTCCAAGCTTTTTCCAGAAGATTTGCTTTTGTTCTATAATTTAAGCACACTTTTTGCAAGTATATCATCAAAAAGAAAGCTAGAACTCGAACTAATTCAAGAAAATGCCACAAAAACCGAAATCTTTGAAAATATTGATATTCCTATACATGTGACTGATTGTGCGACTAGAGAGCTGCTTTTCGCAAACAAATGCGCGCGCGAGCAACTTTCAAATGAACGGCCAATAATTGGCGCAAAATGTTACGAGGTTTTAGTCGGAAGCGATAGCCCATGCAGCTTATGTGAACTGTATGAATTATTAAATAATCCTAGCAGCAAAAGTAATGTTCGTGAGCATTACGACGAGCAAACCAACCGATACTATAAAATCCACGACAGTATAATAACTTGGACAGGTGGCAAACAGGCGTATTTGCAGTATACAATTGATATAACTGCAATAAAAATATACCAAAGTCAGCTTGAATTTGTCGCGAGCATTGACTCTCTCACAGGTGCACTCAATCGCGGCACCTTGATGTCCTCTCTTCGCCATTTATTTGAGCTTTCCAATATCACTGGCGACATGTTTTCTATCTGCTTCGTTGACGTTGATATGCTAAAACATATAAACGATACCTATGGCCACACTCAAGGGGACGTTCTCGTCAAATCTGTCGTTGATAAAATAAGAATTACCGTTCGCAAAGATGACCTCATCGGGCGTTACGGCGGTGATGAGTTTGTAGTGGTAATGAAAAACTGCGCAAAAAATGTTGTTGAGAAAAAAATGATTGAGGCGCGTAAAATACTGCAAAGTGAAAGTTCAGACCTTGACATAAGTTTCAGCTTTAGTTACGGCATCGCCGAAAGCAATGAGGTTAAACACTCCGATATTGAAGTCGGTGTCGAAAAGCTCATAGAAATTGCAGATAAACGTATGCTGGACTTTAAGAAAAAGGTTTTCGGCGGCTCATCAAGAAAGAGACTGTAAAAAAGAAGCCGCATCGAGCGGCTTCTTTTTTATTAGGGGGCTACTTCTTTTTTGTACACCCACAAATATCCCCGATTTGTTTGCAGTAACACTTATCCATGCCGCAGGGGCAAGGGTCTTCGGCAGACGGCTGTTCTTTTTCAGCCGTCTTTTCTTTTGTGCTTTCGCTTGCTTCGGCTTTAGTATCGGATTTTTCATCTATCGTTGTGCTGTGCTCTTTAATTTTTGCCGAGGATTCATCGTGCCCCATGCGAAGCATTGACTTGAAAAGCTTACCGAAAGCCTTGCCAAATGTCATTCTCGCTACTTCGCAGCCAGCTTTGAGGTCATATTGCCCTTGAATTTCTCCGTTAACAAGCACTTGCACCTTGCCAACAACCTGCCCCGTGATAACAGGCGCTTCTAAATCTTCAACAAGCGTGACTTCTTGAACAAGCTGCTTTTCCTGCCCTTTTTCGATTACGAACTTGCCAGGGTCATCATAGATTGGCATGACGCTCTCCTCGACTCCCCGCAAAACAGGCACAGGAGTAAGCTCTTTGTCAAGTTTAGGCGGCGCAATCGACTGATAGTTCGCAAAACCAAAGTCAAGCAGCCCGCGCGCAGAGGCGAAGCGGTCGTTTGAGGTTGGGCAACCCATTACAACAGCCACAAGCGCAAGCCCGTCGCGCGTTGCAGAAGCCGAAAGGCATGAGCCCGCACCGTCAGTTGTGCCCGTTTTAAGTCCTGTTGCGCCGTTATAGAATCTAACGAGCTTGCTTGTATACCAGACACGCTACACATGTAAAAGCCTATTCTTGTCACGTTTATTGTAACATTTTGTCGAATAAAAAGCAAGCCAAGAGCGAAAAATTAACGCTCTTGGCTTTTTGTTTTTTATAAGAAAATATATTGATTTTTATGCTTTTTGGGGTATCTTTTTAGCTTTGGATTCCTCATATCTTTTTCTTCGCTTTTCAATTTCCTCTTTGCTAAATTCAACATAAGGTCTCTCACGTATGACTTTTAATTCAACGTCATTCAATTCCTCTTTTGGTTTGCGGGTTATTACAGATTTAATATAGTATTTTCTTTTGCCGTATATAACAAGTTGTGCGTGATGTGCTATAAGACGTTCAAAATCCTGTTTTCTTGCATTGGACATAGGTAGCGATACTTCATCATAAGGCGTGCCATTAATCAATATCACGGCTCTGGCAAGGTCTAAGAAGCTACTTGTCGTTGTTCCCTCTAATTCTTTCAACGCCTCCAAGTTAATTGTCGGTATCTTGTGTTTGCGCTTTTTCTTTTTGGATTCTGCGGGGGTGTCACTCGACTTTGTAGGAGTTCCGCTTGGCTCTGGTGGCGTTACACTTTGTTGTGATTTATCCGCCATATTTTCGCTATTTTGTTCAGTATTCGAGTTATTTTCTTTGCTTTCGTCGTTTTTTACGGTAGTTACCTCTGTATTTTCGACACTAACCACTATATACACCTCCATAAGTTGACACGATAAATTCAAATTATTTACGGGAAAGTGCTGTTATCTTGCTTTGCTTTCGGTAATTTGAATTTATTTAATGTTTATGGCGGGTAAATTAAATTTATTACATAAAAATATACAATTATGATAGCTGAAAGTTAATTGGTGCTTGCCTGTTTATTTATTCGTTAACTTTTTTTCTAAAAAATTAAGTATATCATTTTCTGAGGGTATGTCACTTTCAAAGGAACCTTTTAGCAATGTTGGATATGCATTAATATTATCATGGTGCGATATATATCTTATTAGATACTTTGTTAATTCATAAATATTGTATTTGCTTTCATAGATATTATTTAGTGTTACTATG
>JAVBKH010000135.1:0-5762 GCA_031554155.1 Oscillospiraceae bacterium | reverse complement strand
ACGTAAGCTTTGCCTATGACACTATCCCAACTCTCGAAAACGTGAGCTTCACAATTGAAAAAGGCAAGACTTTGGGAATCTTGGGCGGTACAGGCTCGGGAAAAACTACAATTGCTCATTTGCTTTTAAGGCTTTACGACTTAGAGTTAGGCAACGGCAAAATCACAATCGGCGGCACAGACATATCGAGCTACAAGCGAGGTTGGCTGCGCAAAAACATTGGCATTGTGCTACAAGAGCCGTTTCTTTATTCGCGCACAATCAAGGAAAATATCGCGTCGTTGTCTCCCCATCACAGTATTGACGACATAAGACACGCGGCAGAAGTAAGCTGCGTCGAGGACTCAATTGAGGGCTTTACGTCTGGCTACGATACAATTGTTGGCGAGCGCGGCGTCACGCTTTCGGGCGGACAAAAGCAGCGCGTGGCAATAGCGCGCGCAATCATCGGCAACCCGCCAATCATGGTGTTTGACGACTCACTTTCTGCTGTTGACACCGAGACTGATACTCGCATAAGGTCTGCCTTGCAGACGCGCACAAGCGGCACAACTACGATTATTATTGCGCACAGAATCACGTCGCTTTCTCGCGCGGATAAAATCATTGTGCTCGAAAAAGGTCGCATAATCGAGATTGGTTCGCACATGGAATTACTAGAAAAAAATGGCGTATATAAGCGCATTTACAACTTGCAGTCAAGCGTTGAGGAGGTGAGCTTATGAACCAATTCGAGGAGGAAGAATACAACAAACCGTTTAGCCTAAAGGTTTGGGCCACCATGTTGCCGTTTTTTAAGCCCTACAAAAAGGAAATCATCAAGCTTGCTTTTATAATGGTGCTATGCTCGATTTTTGACGTTTTCTTGCCATTATTTCAAAAATACATAATAGACCACTTTATCATACCAAAGCAGTCAAACGGTATAGGACCTGTAATTGCGATAATAATAACAGCGGCAATTATTGTTGCAATTGGCGTGGTATTTTTGACACGCATCGCAATTCAAATTGAAATGAGGTTTGCGCGAGACATCAAAAAAGCCTTGTTTGACCACCTGCAAACGCTTTCGCTCTCCTACTACAATACAACCCCCGTGGGCTACATGATTGCGCGCGTAATGTCCGACACTGGGCGCATTGGTGGGCTTGTTGCATGGGGACTTGTGGACGTTTTGTGGAGCTTGAGTTTTGCGCTATTTGTCCTTATCGCCATGACGATTCTTAACTGGAAAATCGGCTTGATAATGATAGCGATTTTGCCTGTAATGTTCCTTGTCACAATCTGGTTTCAAAACAGAATTCTTAGATATAACCGACACGTTCGTCGCACAAATTCCCGCATAACAGGCTCGTTTAACGAGGGGATTTTGGGCGCGCGCACATCAAAGACCCTTGTAATTGAGGACATTAACAGCCGCGAATTTGAAAATCTTACAGGCGAAATGTTTAGGTCGTCAGTTCGCGCAAGCACATTGAGCGCGGTTTACATGCCGATTATCGTATTCTTTGGCGCAATTGCGGTGGCTTCGGTGCTCGTTGCAGGCAGCGACTTTGTTATAAAAATGAGCATGCCTTTTGGCACTTTTTCTGCGCTTATTTCCTATGCTATCGTTATTTTTGACCCGCTTCAGTCAATCGCGCGTATTTTTTCGGAGGTTGTATCCACGCAAGCAAATATTGAGCGTGTACAAAGCCTACTGGACAAAAAGCCAGACATCAACGACTCCCCTGCTGTCGTTGAAAAATATGGCGACAGCTTTAACCCCAATCGCGAGAATTGGGAGGAAATCAAAGGCGACATTGAGTTTTGCAACGTCACATTCAAGTATCCCGACGGCGACGAAAATGTGCTCGAAAACTTTAGCCTAAAAGTACCCGCAGGCACATGTGTCGCAATTGTCGGCGAAACTGGCGCAGGAAAATCCACGCTAGTAAACCTTGTCTGCCGCTTCTTTGAGCCAACAAGTGGGCAAGTCCTTATTGACGGCCGCGACTACCGCGAACGCTCGCAGCTTTGGCTTCATTCAAGCATTGGCTATGTTTTGCAGCAGCCGCACCTTTTCTCTGGCAGCGTCAAGGATAACATTAAATACGGCAAGCTCGACGCAACCGACGAGCAAATTAACGAAGCAGCAGCGCTTGTATCAGCAGATAAAGTAATTGCCAAGCTGCAAAATGGCATTCTAAGCGATGTTGGAGAGGGTGGCGACCGCCTTTCCACAGGTGAAAAGCAACTGATTTCCTTTGCGCGCGCGGTTATTGCAGACCCCAAAATTTTTGTTCTGGACGAAGCCACATCGTCGATTGACACCGAAACAGAGCTTCTGATTCAAAATGCAATCTCAAATATTTTGCAGGACCGAACATCTTTTTTGATTGCACATAGGCTTTCCACAATCAAAATGGCGGATATAATCTTGGTTGTCAAGAACGGAAAAATCATCGAGCAAGGCACACACCAAGAGTTACTGCGCCAAAAAGGCTACTACTTGCAGCTTTACACAATGCAGTTTGAAGATGAAATCGAGATATCCGCGAATTAATCTGATTTTAATTTTTCTTTCATGCGGCTTTATTTTATCGCGTATATACTGGTAACATCTTAAATAGGAGTTGATACCATGTCAGGACTTATTGGCATTATTATCGCGTTTTTGTTTATTGGATTCATTTTCAAGTTTGCGTTTTCTGCAATTGGGCTTACGTTTAAGTTCATTTTCTGGATTCTCGGTCTTGTTTTCAGCGTCATTGGTTGGATTATTGGCGGCGGTTTGCTTGTGCTACTGGGCTTCATTATTGTGGGTGTTCCTATATTGATTTTTGCTAGAAAACGTTAATTATAGAAAGGATATTTTGTATGGATTTTAGTCTGCGCAGAGAAACCCCAAGCGACCACCACGAGGTGGAGGTGCTGACCTACAAGGCTTTCGAACATTTGGATATCCCCGACCGCGACATTTGCGATGAACATTACCTTGTACACATTATGCGCGACTCAAAATCTTTTGTGCCAGAGCTTGATTTTGTTGTTGAAGCAGACGGCAAAATCCTCGGAAATATCATGTACACCAAGAGCAAGGTCGTCGCAGAAGATGGCACAGAGCACGAAATGCTCACCTTTGGGCCTGGCAGCGTTCTCCCCGAATATCACAATCAAGGCATTGGCTCTGCTATGATTAGCCACACAATTGAGTTATCAAAAAAACTTGGCTACAAGGGAATTTTTATTCTAGGTCACCCCGATTATTACAAACGTTTTGGCTTTGTCAACGCGGAAAAGTACAGCATTACCATGCCAGATGGCACAAATTTTGATGCATTTATGGCTTTGCCGCTTTACGACGGCGCACTTGATGGCATCACAGGTAAATTCTATTATGACCCGATTTACGATATTGACCGTGAAGCAGTTATCGAGTTTGATAAGGAATTTTTAGCGAGATTATAGATTGACCATAAAACCGACAACATCAACTGTTGCCGGTTTTGTTTTGTTGCTCAAACTCCGCGCAAGCGTCCTTAAATTTTTCGCGGGCTTTACGGCGCGGTAACATACAGTGTCCGTGTTGGATTTCGCGGTAAGTTTTTTCAAATTTGATATAGTGCTGCCTAAAATGCTTGCAATCTCCGCAAGTTTTTTCGTTTTGTTCCGTCATAGTTGTCACCTCATGATTATAATAACATATACTAACTGAAACTTCAAGCACTAGCTGTAAATTTCAGTTAGTTGTTTTTTGTTATTGTTGTCTATATAATGCGTATATAGGCACTATTAGGAGGCAAAAAAATGGCAGACCCCATAATGAAAAATAGAACCCGATTCTCTTCATCGATAAAGAATGAATTAATTCCTTTATTTGATGAATTAGCAGCAAAATCAAGAATCCCAAAATCAAAACTGATTGACGAAGCAATCGAAGATTTGCTCAAAAAACACGATATAAACGCAAAAAACGACGCTTGAGATATCAAGCGTCGTTCCTATTTAGTCTAAACTATTCTGCCTGCCCTGTTTTTTCGGCGTTTTTCTTTTCCATTGCAAGCAAAGCGTCGCGACGAGAAAGGTTGATTCTTCCTTGTGGGTCAATCTCTGTGACTTTTACAAGCACTTCGCTGCCGACAGAAACAACATCTTCGACCTTTTCAACGCGCTGCGTGTCAAGCTTGGAGATATGCACTAAGCCCTCTTTGCCAGGGGCAATTTCAACAAATGCGCCAAAAGGCATTATGCGGGTAACTTTGCCTTTGTAATATGCGCCGACTTCTGGGTCTTCGGCAATTGTCTTAATGACTTGGATTGCGCGACGTGCATTGTCGATGTTTGTGCTAAGAACAAACACAGAGCCATCGTCTTCGATGTCGATTTTGACGTCGTTTTCAGCGCAGATTCTTTGAATGACCTTGCCGCCGCTGCCGATAACTTCACGGATTTTGTCGGGGTGAATGTGCAAAGTAAGCATCTTAGGCGCAAACTCGGAAAGCTCCTCGCGTGGTGCGGGAATAGCTTTCAGCATGATGTCGTCGAGAATATAAGCTCTCGCCTTTTTGCATTTTGTAAATGCTTCTTCGATAATATCATAGGTCAAGCCTTCAATTTTGATGTCCATTTGAATTGCGGTGATACCCTTGTGTGTGCCGCCCACCTTGAAATCCATGTCGCCGAAGAAATCTTCGAGACCTTGAATATCAACCATAGTCATCCAACGGTCACCTTCGGTGATAAGTCCGCATGAAATGCCCGCAACAGGTGCTTTAATCGGCACACCAGCGTCCATAAGAGCAAGTGTCGAGCCGCATATTGCGCCTTGGGAAGTCGAGCCATTTGACGAAAGCACTTCCGAAACTAGGCGGAAAGCATATGGGAAATCTTCAACGCTAGGGATAACTGGCTCAAGTGCTCTCTCTGCAAGTGCACCGTGGCCAATTTCGCGGCGGCCAGGGCCACGTGATGGCTTAGTCTCACCGACCGAATAGCTTGGGAAATTATATTGGTGCATGTAGCGCTTGGAATCCTGCGCGTCGATGCCGTCAATGCGTTGAGCGTCGCTTACTGCGCCAAGTGTTGCGATTGTGAGAACTTGGGTTTGTCCGCGTGTAAACATGCCAGAGCCGTGAACTCTAGGAATCAGCTTAACTTGGGCATCAAGGGGGCGAATATCGTCGAGGCCACGACCGTCGACGCGTTTGCCATCATCAAGCAACCAACGGCGCACAACATACTTTTGCAGCTTGTATATACACTCGTCAAGCATACCGATTTGCTCGGGATACTCGGAGTTAAATTCAGCGTGAATAGCGTCTTTAACAGGTGTCAAGCGCTCTTCGCGAACGTTTTTGTCGTCAGTGTCAAGTGCATAGCGAATCTTTTCGATTGCGAATGACTTGACTTTTTCGAACATATCTTTGTCTACTTGGATTTCTTTGAAAGCAAGCTTCTGTTTGCCAATTTCAGCTTGTACGCTTGAAATAAAGTCAACCATCTTCTTGATTTCAACGTGTGCAAGCTTAATAGCTTCAAGCATTTTTTCTTCAGAGACTTCGTTTGCCCCTGCTTCAATCATGCAAATTTTGTCTTTTGTGCCGACAACCATAAGTTGAAGGTCGCTTTTTACGCGCTCTGCTTCGTCTGGGTTGATGATGATTGCGTCGTCAATCAAGCCGACGTTAACGCCTGCAATTGGTCCATTCCACGGAATGTCAGAGATTGAAAGCGCAAACGATGTGCCAATCAAACCTGCAATTTCGGGAGAATAGTCTTGG
>JAVBKH010000047.1:0-4591 GCA_031554155.1 Oscillospiraceae bacterium | reverse complement strand
GGACGACAAATTCCTCACGCTCTCCACCTGCATTTACACATTGCCAAACGGTGTAAAAACAGGCTATCCAGATACAAACTATAGATTTGCTGTCATGGCAAAGCTTGTCAAGTCAGAACAAGCCACAAAGCAGTCTGCTATATTCAAGGCCAATCCAAATGTAATTATCGACCCTGAAACGTATCCAAATTGACAGAACAATTATACTAACACATTCCGCAATGGATAATCCGAACTTTTATGAGAAAGGTTCGGATTATTGTCCTCTATTCCTTTGATTTATAAAAACATCCAAATACTTTGACGAAGCAAAAAATGACTCAACCATGCAGTTGAGCCATTTTTTATTGTCAAAACGCTGTCACAAAGCACTAAAGCACGACTTCTTCCTTTGCTTTGGCTAAGGAAGATACACCGTTTTGAGCTTTAAGCAGATGCTCGATAGATTCGAGCTCACTATCTGTTCTAAGCGGATGATGATGCGTTAAAATAAGCCTTTTTGCGCCGCAACGGTTGGCGATTCTTATTCCTTCTTGCCATGTGGAGTGTCCCCAGCCGATTTTTGAGACATATTCTTCGTCTGTAAAATGTCCGTCATAAATCAATAGGTCGGTGTTTTTCGCAAACTCAACAAGCCGAGGGGTGTCTTTCTCGGTATGCTCAAAGTCTGTTGCAAACACAAAGCTTTTACCACCATAACTAAACTTAAAAATCGTGCCGCTACTTGGGTGGTTGCCTTCAATCCAGTCAACTTGCACCACGCCCAGATTAAAACTTGATTCTGGAACGCCAGTGAATGTAGTTCTTGGGCTGAATGCTTGCGTAGTTACAGGCCATATTGGTGGTTTTAGCAGTGAATCAATCTGTTCATGTACACTTAGGCCGCTATGATATGTTGCCATTATCTTGTAGCTGTAATTTGGATTAAAAGCAAGTGGATAGCAGGTTAGTCCGACAATATGGTCGATGTGAGAATGTGTAAGAAGTAATGGGATAGTATCAGTTTTCGTCTCTAAGTACGGCACCGCGTTCATAATGCCCGTACCCGCATCAAGAATAATATTCTGCCCCCCTATATTAAGCAGCAGACAGGTGGTAGCACCACCGTAAATATTATATTCAACGCCAGACGCCGCAATTGAACCTCTTGTGCCAAGGAATGTTATGACAATTTTATTATCTGCCATTTTAATCACCCAGTCAATTATGATTTTTAGATAGTGCAGTATCTAACCTTGCAGCTCTTGGAAACGTTTAGCACTTTGTCTACGTAACGGTTCTTTATTTGCATCTGGCAAGTTTAAGTTTTTCATAAAATGTTCACGAGCTCGGCCAGTGTCTCCGATTACTACGGAAAGTTCACCTAGAATTATATTTAGCTGCATATAATCGTGGACACTTACTATATCTTGGCTAGTTCTCTCGTATTCATCGTAAGCGACGTAGGCTCTTCGTGCTGTCTCAAGGGCAAGACTTGGTGTTCCGTGGTCCTTGTAGAGCCAATAAATGCGATGTAGAGTTCGTGCTTTGGCAAGTTTTGAGCCCCCCGTTTGCTCAATACATTGAAGACGCAAGTAATAACTAAGAAATACTTCGTCCAGAGTATGTTTGCGTTGGTCGGCAAATCCTCTGAAACCATTGCTAGTTTGAAAAACTATGCCATCAACTTTATGAAAACTATCTATTGCCTTGTGCTTAGTAAATTCTGTATATGAATCAGCGTAGTTGCAAACTGGGCAAACACAATTACAATACCATAAAATATCAAAATCGTTATAGATTACCCTGAAATCAGCAGCTGATTCCTTTACTCTAAGAATAGGAAGCATTGGGATTTTTTCGTGATATTCATGGCCACAGTATGGACATGAAGCCGCTTTATTCCTAAGAAAATCAATACTTCTGTAAATGTCCTCTTTATTATATGGTACATAACTTGGTGGCAGCAGATTATCATAAAATTCTGGTGACATTGTATTTGCCGTTGTAGCATAATGTGGGCTTGCAGAAGCCATGTGGTCGTTTAGCTCACGAATGCGCTGCGCAATTAAAATCATGCTTTGCAAATTGGATTTGCCATCGCTACTATGAAAGTCTAGTGTATTTGGTGGCATGTCGGGTACTTGTTTACCCAACTTTTGAATACTTTCGGATATGGAAGTCATGCGATTGTATAGCGTGTAGAGAAGTTCTTGCGCAATATCGGGTTTAGATTCAATAAAAGCTTCAAAGTCATCTTTTTTTATAGACAACGCCATACTAAAATCTTCTGAGATAATCGTGGCACTTCTTGGCCAGCCGTCAATCACGGCCATTTCGCCAAACACTCGGCCTGCTGTAATTCCAGCTACGCGTGTGGGAAAATCTGTAATTGAGTTAATATATACACCAAATTTACCTTTTACAACAACATACATATTGTCGCCAACATCGTTTTGCGCGAAAACAACTTGGTCTTTTTTAAAAAGCATCATTTTCCCGACTTCTTTAGCGACTGATTTTAGAGTATCATCCGACATTTTTCAATAAACCTCCTTGTTTTAAATTCTGCCAAGCTCGTCTAGTTAACAGTTAAAATTCCCTCCACATAGAAAATTCCATAATTATTAGAGGACAGCCCACTTGGCGTTATGTCATAATCGCCTGCGGTACCGCCAACTACATAGTCGCATTTTACTGCGATATTTCCGTCTAGCGCAGATGGCGAATCGCCGTTTGCAAGCCCTGTAATCGCTATGCGAAAGGTTGGTTTTGCAGAACCAATACTCAAGGTCAATTCATCTGCTGCTACAATCAGAAGTCTTTTTTGAATGGTGTAGTTAATGCTAAGTGTGCCTGAGTAATTTCCAGTGCCTGTGACTGTTGCGGTGTATGCTCCAGCATTTTTCTGCTCGTGGTTGGAAAGTATGTAGTCAACATTTTCCTTAAGCACCGTTTCGCCATCTTTAACTTCAATCGGTGCGGCTTGTATAGCACCGCTATACTTTATGGGATATTTTTGCACTGCGGTTACAGTCGCAAAGGTTTTGCCCGCAATTGTGATTGTTATAGGTGCGGACGTAATGGAATCGTAGTTTGCATTACCCGCCATAGTTGCAGTTACGGTTGCCGTTCCTAATTTCAGTATAGTCACCGTGTTGCTAGCAATTGCGATAACATCATTGCCTGCAACAATAGAGTAAGTCACTTGTTCGTTTGTTGTGCCGCCTGTGGTAGAAAGCGCAAACGGTGAGCTACCTAAAATTTTAGCGGGAACTGGGTTAATTGTAAGTGCAGCTTGTGCGGCTTCTGTTACATATAGGCGGCCATCTACAAAGGATATATTGTAATTATCTGAAGTTAGGCCGCTAGGCGTGATACTTAGCACCGCTCTCGCTGGAATTATGTTTGTAAAGGGACATGTGAATAAAAGCGAGCCACCTAGTTTACTAAAATCGTCTGTGCCGACAAAGCCAGAATATGTAGCGGTGTATATTGGCGTACTGCCACCATATGCAACGGTTTTATCTTCCGCTGTGACAGTTAATAGGGCTTTTGCTATGCTAAAACTTGCAGTTGAACTGCCAGAATAGTTACCGCCATCAGTTGCAGTAATAGTCAAGGTCGCGTTGCCCACGCTAGTGTTGTTCGTCCATATTGCGACGTAATCTGCGTCTACCGTAATCGGTATAATACCGTCGCTCACGGTGTATTCCTTAGTTTTTGGTGTAGCATCATATGTTACTGGGTCTGTATTTTGCAGTGTAATCATAGCGGCAGTTAGCGATTTTTTAGAAATGGTTACCATGGTGCCGATTGGCTGCGTCAATGTGTAATTGTCTTTTTGCGCGCCATTTAGGGTAATTGTGGCAATGGATACTAATTTGTCAGCACCAACATTTTTGTCTGCAATATGACCAACGCTTGGCACAACTGGTACAACATCATCGCTGCCAGCTTTTCCAACAAGTGTTCCACCTGTAATGGCGACAGTAGTCGTGCCGTCGTACTCGCGGTTTGTTGAGGTCACACCAGTAATTGTAAGCGTTTTTTCGGTAATTGTAAAGCTGCCAAGGGACAAATTTGCAACGTAATTATAATTTGCGCTCTCCTCAACATCAACTTTTACAACATATGTTCCTGCATTCGTTGGAGCCGTCAAGCTGTCGTCATATTTTACCGTAATTGCACCAAAACCTGCAACACCAATTACGTCAGGGGTTTGTGCCGAGCCGTTGTAGATTTTGCTTGTGGTGTAAATAAAATTTTCAATAACAGGAGTTGCCCTTGTAATTGAAAAATTTACTGATTTTGTGCCTGTGTAGCTACCCATACCTGTTATTGTTGCAGTAAAGTCGCCCACATTTGTTTGCTGATGATTAGAAAGCGTATAGTCAACGCCTTCCACAAGCGTTGCTCCACCGTCAGTCACCGTGAACACCGCGGTTTGCTGTGCGGCGTTGTAAGTTAAGCTACCGCTCTGCAAAGCATCGACCCCGCTAATACTTCGGTTACTCACTGTAAACGATAAATTAGCTGTTTTTGTTAAACCGTTATCTCCGCTTATTGTAAGAGCAGCAACATATGTACCTTGCACAAGCCCAATCTTTGG
>JAVBKH010000111.1:0-6703 GCA_031554155.1 Oscillospiraceae bacterium | reverse complement strand
TGTTCAGGGGTGAGGTGCGCCCCAAACCCAATAAGCAGCCTCTTTTCGAGGTGGATTCTGGATATATATTCCAAGTTTTCAACGGTTGGGCAATTTGCTCTGCCGTTTTCTTCTTTTTTATTAGTTTTTCAACAGACCCTTAAAATAACGGTGTATAATAGCTTGTCAGCGAAATGGGCGTCCTTGATGTGATTCTCACACCAAGAAAGCTCACAGGCACTTCGGCCATTACTGTTGTCGTAAACGTCAGCTTAACCGAATTGCCCACAGCGCCCACAGATACGTTTGTACATTTGGTATTGATATTTGAAATCATGTATCTTAGCACACCGTCCTTTTCCTTTAGCAAGCGATTACCCTGACGCTCCATTTGCAACATTTCTTTAAGTCTAGTCTGCAATTCGGCAGTGGAAACCATTTCGTTCCAAACTTCGTCGCCAGCGTACATGTGCGCCGAGGAGTTCCCCTCTCGAATACCGCTGTAGGCATTGTAGGCATTAGCGGTAGCAGTTTGCAAAACAGCTTCTTGAACATAATCAGAGATATTCATTGCCATTGAAAAGATATATATGAAGTTACTTAGTAACACCAGAAAAGGTAGCGCAACGAGCATGGCCACAACAGGCGTAATCATTCCCGCGCCGTCTTTTTCTCGCAGCTTTCGGATTATCACTTCCAATAAACTTCACTCCTCCCCGTTGCAATAGCCTTTACTGTCACAGGAATAACTTTGATACTGCCGATTCCAAATTTTTGTTGGACGGACACTGTAACCGTAAACCTTTCCTCAAGAGGAATTCGGCCAGACTTATCTAAATCTACGGTTGCATTGGAGAAGCCCGTCGCCAACTTGAGACGTTCAAACTCAGCATAAACGTCAGGCGACACTTCCCCTTCAATTTCTACGAACCTCGCTATTTCGTGCGCCATAGAGTTTACAAGGTTGTGTTTTGAGTAAATCTGAAGGTAAGATATACTCATCGTCAAAAGCATCATGCAAACTATGACGAGCACGGCCATTTCTATAAAGGTTGCCGTTCCACTCCTGTCCTTAAGAAGTTGTTTTATTTTTCTCATGTGCTCCCCCTAAAACAAATTTGCACCTGAATCCATTAGCTGCCCACCAATTGCAACTATGAACATGGCGACCATTCCCACTAACAATAAAACGTTGTTTATTGTTAGCTTACCAGGGCGGCTAAGCAGCTCCTTTTCCACGAGCTTGTTTTGCATTCCGTAAAAATCGTTGGTGATGATTTGAAAGTAGCTTGTCTGGTCATCGCCACGCAACATACCAATTAAACCCTGCGCCAATTGGGTGAACGCGCCGCTATTAACTCTTGCCGCGAGATTTTTTATCGCTTGCTCATGGTTGCCCGTTTTCATATCATTGAGAGTTTTCTCAATTTCTGAATCCAGTGCAGAACCACAAATCTTTTTGTAACTTGTAAGAATGTCCAAGACATTGCGCGTGTGGCTCAAGCTTTGAAGAATTGTACCAGAAAATTGCGGAAGCTCCCATTCAATTGCTTCTTGCCGTTTTCGCATGTCATTGTCAATTTCCTGCAATACCATATTTCGCCCAACGAAAACCATGATAATTGCAGAAATTAGTCCCAATTGGTAAAGTGTTGCTGCTGGAAATAATTCGGGGAACGCAATTAGCATTAACAAATGCAATATTGGTGGCAACGCGGCAATCCCGAGAAAATAGACAATACCATTTGCCCAAGCCTGCGCATGAAAAAGTTCAGGCGTGCCTGCCCTGCCTAAAACAATGAGAGTCTGCTCAAGCTTTTGACGCTTCATCTTGTCGAGGTTAATATGGGGCAAAAGCTTAACGGAAATTTTATTTAAAAGCACCACGGAAAGAGTATCTTTCTTTCCTGCTCGGGCAAGGACTGCTCTTCGCGCCGCAGGGCTTACGCGCGGAAACAATCCAGAAAAAATCATCAAGCAGCCGAACAAAACAAGAAAAAATAAAGCTATATTTGCAATTAACATGTAATATCCTCCTATAGCCTGTAGTCAATTGGTTTCGAAATCTTAATTGCCTTGTTGATACTTGCAAAAATAATAACTGCAACCACACTCATAACACATTGGCCGATAAATGTGTGAGCCAAATAAAAATACCATTCCTGATTAATTAACATCAGCAATGGTATGGGAGAGCAAGCAAGTCCTGCCATAGTTATTACAGTTTGAAGCGGCAACATCATTCGGGTTTCATTTGCGTTCTGCTGCTCCTTGAGCTTGGAAATCTTGTTCACTATCGGCTGTAGTGCTGCGCTCAAAGTATAATCACTTTGACACAAAATAAGAATGTCACACCACTGGCCGAAAAGCGTATTATCAAGGTCTCGCTTCATTTGCAGTATCGCTGATTCTACGTTTGAATCTATAAAATTTACTGTGTTAATGAACCTAGACAGCACCGCCTTTATTGGGTCATTTGCGTGTGGCAGTGTCTCTTGTATCGCAAGAACAATGTCATTATGTCGGGTATACGATGTTGTTATCATACTCAAGGCCGTTTCAAGCTCATCGTTGACCATTCGGGAATATGTATAAACTGACAAGTTCGTTGCCCAAAGCGGTATCAATCCACATCCTACACCAAGCACTACCATTAATAGAGGACTTGAAAAAAGAAAGCCTGCACCTGCAGCTCCAAGTAGTCCGACAAACACAGATAGTCTTACTGTTCGTTTGTACTTGCTTTCCTGCCCAATAATTGCAAGTGAGTTTTTAGTATCGCTCAAGCTACGTCGAATAAGATTTTCCTTTTTCTTTCCGTCAAGCATCTGGACGAACTCTGCGGCAGTTTGCTTTTTCTTAGGAATTGTAGGCCGCCAGCTTCGCAGTCTAAGCAAAGATGAAAATGGGTTTATGCCGAAAACGATAAATAGTCCCGCCGCAATGAGCACAGCTACGATTAATTTTGTAAGCATAATTCCCTCTCTTTCAGTCTCACGAATGGCTCAAGCTGCTTTTTTGTTGCACCCTTTTTTAGCATACGCTGGCGCAAATGCTCGGAAATAGGATTGCGCCAGATAAAATCGCCAACCACTCTGACAAGCCAGTATGAAGCATAAACAGAAACAAATAGCCTAGCTTTTCTTTTTTACACGCCAATTCAACAAGTGTCTGCTGCTCGGTGGTCAACGCTTCAATATTTTTTGTGTACCCACTTGGAATTGACAGAAATTCTGTGGGGTTGTCGCTGATACATCCGCACCTTTTCGCTCTCCAAAGCGACTGCTTCATTATTCTATAGATTTTGTTCATTGTTGCTTTTGCATAGCCATTATCATACATTTTGTTAAGTACCAACTGGCAAAAATATTCGTCAATTTCTTTGAGCGGGATATTCGAGGCATATTTTTTGAGTGTCCGAGAGTTGTAATCACAACTTTGATAAGTGACAAGCTTGACTGTAGGCTTTTTGTAGAACTCAAGCCAAAAGTCAATCCACTCAAAAAAATTCTCTGGGTAAGTCATTTTCCAGTCCTCCATTGATATTTTCTTACTATATAGATTAGTGGAAGAATTTATTACTTTTCTTGCATACTGTCGCCTGTGTTGGTAAGGATGAGGTCATGCGTTCGAATCGCATTAGCAGCTCCAAAAAAGTCGCATTAAGCGGCTTTTTTTATTTCAAAATATAAAATATTGTGGTATACTTAGTGTAGTCACTGTTTTCCAGTACATCTTGAGGAGCTGTAAAATGATGGACGCGCAAAAAAATGAAGCCATAGCCAAAGTTATTGTGCAGGAACGCTTTCCTCCCATTCGCGAGGAAGCGGTGAAGCTTGCTGAATCCTTTTCAACCTCTGATTTGTACCCGTTTGCTTTGTCTTGCTACGACGCGGAAGAATTCCAAGTGCAGGAACTTGGTGTTTTTTTGTTTGGCCTTATTAGCCATGCAGAGCCACAAGCTCTTCATCATCTGCAAAATGTTGTCAGCGAAAATACAAGCTTTCGTATGCAAGAAATTTTTGCATATGCCGTGGATATTTACTGCAAATCAATCAGCTATGAAAATTCTTTGCCGATGATTAAGGCGTGGTTAAGGGATTCCAGACCAAACGTTCGCCGCGCAATTGTTGAAGGACTTCGCGTTTGGACTTCGCGGCCATATTTTATCGACAACCCTGTCATAGCAGTTACTCTGCTTTCGTCGCTTCGCGCTGACCCAAGCGAATATGTTCGCAAGTCTGTGGGGAATGCGCTAAAGGATATTAGCATTACACACCCCGATTTAATTAAGCAGGAGCTTGCAACTTGGAATACCTCTAACCCCGATATTGCCTATGTTTATAAACTTGCATATAAATTTTTTGAGGTGACGGAAAATGCGCTTTAGCCGTGAAAGACAGGAAAAAATCAGCGATTTAATTATGCGCGCATTGGGTCGTGGGCTTTGCGCTGTTTCCATGTTTGATAAGCGCGTCGCCTCTGAACTTGACCAGCTAGGCGACGGCTTTTCCTTTTCTATTTGCATTGGGCTTGATGGCTCTTACATAAAGCTTACTGTGTCTAACGGTCGCCTTGAGTATTTAGACGGCGACAAAAATAAAGCTGATATTGTAATTGCCTTTAAGGATTTGACGGGTGCGTGGCCTGTTTTAATTGGGCAAACAAGTATAGCAAAATCTTTTGCAGAGCATCGTATTCTAATCTATGGCGACCTTTCCACGGCGGTTGCGTTGACTCGGGTTATTGACATCTCACAAGCATATTTGTTTCCGCAGTTTATTTTAAAAAAATATATGCGCAGTCTTCCATTAAGGCAAGTGCCGCGTTTATTTGTTTACGTCGCTATGATTTTTGTTCGAGAAGCTTTAAGCGACTCACCTAAAACCTCAATAGATAGCTGTGAAGTACACGAGACCCAAACTGTCGCATAAATTACATCTGGGGGAAAACTATGCTGCCCGATTACTTCGAATTTCAGAATAGCTCAAAAATTTTGTCTGGCAAAAATGCGCTTGAAAATATTGCGTTTGAGCTGAAAAATCTTGGCGCTACGCGCCCTTGCCTGCTTGCAAATAGCCAGCTTCAAACGTTTCTTGATATTGTGTCGCCCACTTTAAAGCCCCATGGCATTGCTATTTGCTGTGTCTACGAAAATATTCCCGCCGAATCCTCTACTATTGTGGTAAGCGATATTGCAAAAGCCTATAGGGAAAATAACTGTGACAGCATTGTCGCAGTTGGTGGCGGGTCTGTTATTGAGAGCGCGAAAGGCCTTGCGATTTGTATTTCACACGACTGCGACGACCTGCGCAAGCTTGTGGGAAACGAGATAATTTCTCGCAAAAATCATATTCCGTTTGTTGCAGTGCCTACAACTGTTGGCACAGGCTCGGATGTTAGTCTCGCGGCCGTTATTGAAGACCCCGACAAGAACGTTAAGCTTGAATTTTTGTCATACAACCTGCTGCCAGATGTAGCAGTTCTCGACCCGAGATTATCTGCTACAATGCCAACAAAGCTTATTGCTTCTACAGGTATGGACGCGCTTACCCACGCAATTGAGGCTTTTACTTCACTGCAAAAAAATCCTCTTTCGGACGCATACGCTTTGTCTGCCGTTGAGCTTATCCGTGATAATTTGCTGGCGGCTGTACAAAATCCAAGCAACGAGTCCGCCCGTTTTGCAATTGCCAACGCTGCTTTGCTTGCAGGCGCATCTTTTTCAAATTCAATGGTTGGTATCGTTCACGCAATTGCACATGCTTGTTGCAGCCTATGCCACATGTCCCACAGCGATGCTGTTTCTGTGTTGCTACCTCATTGTATGAACTACAATCTTGATGCCTGCAACGCCCTTTATGGCAAACTTCTCCCTTGGATTTGCGGCGAGGTCGTGTACACCTCAACACCACCAAGTGAGCGTGGCACACGCGTTATTATTGAGATTTATAATATCACCGAACGTTTGAGCGAGCTTGCAGGTTTGCCCTTAACTTTGACCGAGTGCGGCATGACCGAAGATAAGCTGCCTCAAATTGCCAGAACTGCAATAAATGACGTTGCTATCTTAATGAACAAAAAGTCGCCGTCACTTAAAGATATTCTCGAAATTCTGCAAAAAGCATTATAATTTGAAACTTACTGGTCAATTAACTTAAATAACCGCACAACAGACGTGTGAGGGGTTCGCAGATGAGTAAGTTTTGGCTTTCATTGTTTGCAATCAAGGTTCCCCGTTGTCTGTTCAAAATCTACGATTTTGGTAACAGACGGGGTTCTTACCCAAAACGTCATAAACGAGGTCACGTTCTTCTCACGGTGATAAACCAAGCACAAAAAGATAAAAACTTACATCTCTCAAAAAGGTCTTTTGGTTCTTTTCTCCTCAAGAAAAGAATATCCTTCGCATTACATTAAAACACCGCTAATCGCTTAAACAAGCAATTAGCGGTGTTTTGTTTTACTTTATAATATTGCAACCCATGTACGGAACAAGAGCTTCGGGGACTGTCACCGAACCATCGCCGTTTTGGTAATTTTCCAATATTGCTGCAACAGTTCTACCCACTGCAACACCCGAGCCGTTGAGCGTATGCACAAGCTGCGCCTTGTCTTTAATGTCCTTTTTATAGCGAATCGCCGCGCGTCGCGCTTGGAAATCCTCGAAGTTCGAGCAGCTCGAAATCTCGACATATCGGTTGTACGACGGCATCCAGACCTC
>JAVBKH010000091.1:0-5769 GCA_031554155.1 Oscillospiraceae bacterium | reverse complement strand
GGATTGGCCGTTCTACAGGAGCGGAAGTTGACTTCGGCACGTCTTCTGGGGAGACGCTCACAGTTTATACAACGCGGCCAGACACGCTGTTTGGCGCGACTTACATGGTCATTTCGCCAGAACACCCCAATCTCGAAAAATGGGCCAGCCAAATCAAAAACATGGACGCTGTTCGCGCTTATCAGCAGGAAGCTGCGAAAAAGTCTGACTTTGAGCGCACCGAGGTCGCCAAGGACAAAACGGGCGTGAAGCTTGATGGAGTTTGTGGAATAAATCCTGTCAATGGTAAGGAAATCCCTATTTTTATTTCCGACTACGTTCTTGTTTCCTACGGAACAGGCGCGATTATGGCTGTTCCTGGCCATGACACCCGCGACTGGGAGTTTGCAAAAAAATTCGATTTGCCGATTATCGAGGTTGTTGCAGGCGGAGACATAGAAAAAGAAGCTTTTACCGATTGCGACACAGGAAAAATGGTTAATTCTGGATTTTTGGATGGTCTCACAGTTGATGAAGCAAAGGCGAAAATCACAGAGTGGCTGAATGAAAAAGGCAAGGGTCACACAAAAGTCAACTTCAAACTCCGCGACTGGGTTTTTTCTCGCCAACGTTACTGGGGTGAGCCAATCCCCATAATTCACTGCGAAAAATGCGGCTATATACCGCTTGATGAATCAGAGCTGCCGCTTATGTTGCCCGAGGTCACGTCGTACAAGCCCACTGAAAACGGAGAATCTCCGCTTGCAACGCTCCACGAATGGGTGAATGTGCCATGTCCCAAATGTGGCGGACCTGCACACCGAGAGACCGACACAATGCCGCAATGGGCAGGCTCGTCGTGGTATTTCCTGCGCTATTGCGACCCCGACAACAAGGACGCAATTGCAAGCAAAGAGGCGCTGGAATATTGGACGCCTGTCGACTGGTATAATGGCGGCATGGAGCACACGACGCTGCACTTGCTTTACTCGCGGTTTTGGCACAAATTCCTCTTTGATATTGGCGTTGTGCCGACGAGTGAGCCTTATGCAAAGCGCACAAGTCACGGCATGATACTTGGCGAAAACGGCGAAAAAATGAGCAAGTCCCGCGGAAATGTAGTTAACCCTGACGATATTGTTAACCACTTCGGCGCAGACACTATGCGTCTTTATGAAATGTTTATCGGCGACTTTGAAAAGGCCGCACCGTGGAGCAGCACCTCAATCAAGGGCTGCAAACGCTTTTTAGACCGCACATGGTCTCTGCAAGATATGCAAATCGGTGGCGACAGCTATTCCAAAGCGCTTGAGACAAGTTTTCACAAGACAATCAAGAAGGTCAGCGAGGACATTGAAAGCCTTGGCTACAACACCGCAATTGCATCGCTGATGGCCTTGATAAATGAAATTTATGAGCAAAAGCAAATTACAAAAGCCGAGCTAAAGACATTTTTGGTTTTAGTCAACCCATTTGCGCCACATATTTCCGAGGAAATATGGCAGCAGCAGAGTTTTGGCGGCATGGTCACGGAGCAAAGTTGGCCAAAGTTTGATGAAGCCAAATGCAAAGATGCCAAGGTTGAAATCGTTGTGCAAATAAACGGCAAAATTAGAGCTCGGCTAGAAATTGATTCCGACGCGGCAAGTGATTCTGTCATTGCTCTTGCTAAAAACACCGCTGAAATTGCAGAAATTCTCGCAGGAAAAGAAATAATCAAAGAGCTTTATGTACAAAATAAGCTGGTCAATTTTGTTGTTAAAGGCTAGTTTTGTGTGATTTTATTATAACTTTTAAGATTATTTTCATTTTTTGTGGCGATTAAAGAGCTTTTTTTATCAGATATTTCCAAGCAGCCAAACATCTGCACTTGACATTTTGGCGTTCTCGCGGTATAATATATGCGAGATTCTTTTCAAGAATTAACTCCTGCTGATACGCGTGGGGAGGGATATAAAACATGTCAGAAATTCGTATTAAGGACAACGAGTCGTTGGATAGCGCTCTGCGCAGATTTAAAAGGTCGTGCGCGAAAGCTGGTGTGCTTCAAGAAGTACGCAAAAGAGAGCACTACGAAAAGCCGTCCGTGAAGAGAAAAAAGAAGTCCGAAGCTGCACGCAAGCGCAAGTTTAAGTAACTTGCGTCTTTCCTCTAACCTTATTAACGTTAAAAGCGAGCCTTTCGGCTCGCTTTTCTTGTAGCAAACTATTTTCTTTGCCCTAAGGAGGCTGCAATGTCAATTTTTTTCCCAACAAAAATGCTGCACAAAATTTCGGAAATAACGCCAGAAATGATGGCAAAGCTAAAAATTTCGGCATTGATTTTGGACGTTGACAACACGCTTACAACGCATAACAATCCTATTCCAGACGTTGAAGTGCTAAAATGGCTAAGCGTAATGAAAAAAGCCAAAATAAAGATGATAATTGCGTCAAATAATTCGTCAGAGCGCGTGCGGCCCTTTGCAGAGGAATTGGAGCTTGACTTTGCCGCCAACGCTGCAAAGCCGTTGCCATTTGGCTTTAATAAGGTTGCCAAGCGTTTGGGAATAGACCCAAAGAATTTTGGCGTTGTTGGAGACCAAATTTTCACCGATATTCTCGGCGGGAATTTGTTTGGGGCGAAAACACTGCTAGTACAGCCATTATTGCTTGAGGAAAATCCAATGTTCAAGATTAAGCGTAAGCTTGAAACCGTTGTACTGAAAGCATATAGAAAAGATTTACTTGGAAAGGATAATCAAAGATGATTGACCGTTTAGCCGTATTGTTGGAAGCGATAAAAACCAAAATGGACGCCGCTTTAGTCACGCACAGCGTCAATAGACGCTATTTGTTGGGATTTCCGTCGAGCGCTGGAACAATTATTGTGACTCGCGATAAAAATTATTTTATTATTGATACAAGATATTTTGAGGCAGCAGAGCAGACAGTGAAAAACTGCGAAATCGTTTTGCAAGATAAGTTACACGAGCAAATCGACGAAATACTGAAAAAACACGGTGTGAAAACGCTTGGTATTGAGAGTGAATACACGAGTCTCGCTGCGTTTTTGAAGCTGAAAGAGAAGTTGCCTAGTTTTGATATTTTGCAAAATGACATTTTAAGACGACAAATTGAAAAGCAGCGCAGCATAAAGTCCGATGAAGAAATCGCAAGCATACAGGCCGCACAGGACATCGCCGACAAGACCTTCACCCATATTCTCGATTTTGTCAAGGTTGGCGTATCGGAGATTGAGATTGCAATTGAATTGGAGCAATTTTCGCGCAAGCAAGGCTCGGAATGTGTTGCATTCGAATATATAGTTGCAGCAGGCACAAACTCCTCACGGCCTCACGCAGTTCCAAGCGAGAACAAGGTCAAGACTGGCGATTTTGTGACCCTTGACTTTGGTGCGACGAAAAACGGCTACCGCTCTGATATGACGCGCACAATCGCGGTTGGCAGCGTAAGCGACAAGCAGCGTGAGGTCTACGAAATTGTGCTAAAGGCGCAATTGGCCGCACTTGACGCGGTTCGAGTAGGCGCTGTTTGCTGCGAAGTTGACAAGGTTGCGCGTGACATCATTGACGCGACGGCCTACAAGGGGCTGTTTGGTCACGGGCTTGGTCACTCGCTTGGCCTTGATATTCACGAAAACCCAAGGTTTAATAAGGAATGCAAGGAAATTCTCGAAGTCGGTGTTTGCATGTCGGTTGAGCCAGGAATTTATATTCCCGCTGAATTCGGCGTTCGCATCGAAGATATTGTCGTTACAACCGAAAATGGCTGCCGCAACTTTTGCAAATCAGATAAAAGCCTAATAATTCTATAGTTTTTTTAATCTTACCGCCAAAACGCTTGCAATATTTTAAATTTTGCGGTAAAATTGTACAAGTAGATTTAGGCTTACTTGGCCTTTGTATTTGATTATTGGAGGTAAACCACATGGTTTCAGCAGGAGATTTTCGCAATGGCGTGACGTTCGATATGGACGGCAACGTTTTTCAAATTATTGAATTTCAGCACGTTAAGCCTGGCAAGGAGCTGCATTTGTTCGCACAAAGATTCGCAATGTTATTTCTGGTTCCGTGATTGAAAGAACGTTCAATCCATCGGATAAATTCCCGACGGCGTATGTCGAGAGAAAAGACATGGAGTATCTTTACAGCGACGGTGGGCTATACTATTTTATGGATAAAGAAACTTATGAGAATGTCCCGATTGGCGAAGACGTTTTGGGCGATAGCTTTAAATTTATCAAGGAAAACATGGACGTCAAGGTGCTTTCGTATAAGGGTAGTGTTTTTGGCGTAGAGCCACCGTTTTTTGTTGAACTTGAAATCACTAAGACTGACCCAGGATTTAAAGGCGACACCGCAACAAACGCAACAAAACCTGCAATACTTGAAACAGGCGCCGAAATTCGTGTACCGCTTTTCATTGACGAAGGCGACAAAATCCGCATTGACACACGCACAGGCGAATATATGGAACGTGCGTAAACGACTAGAAAAAAGGAGAACTACATGGAACTTACAGAAAAAGTGGCGTATATCAAAGGATTGGTTGACGGTTTAGGCATTGATGACAGCACAAAAGAGGGCAAAGTAATTCGCGCAATTGTGGGAGTGCTCGACGATATTGCGCTTAGCGTAAGCGACCTTGAGGACAGCGTAGATTTGCTAGGTGAGCAAATTGATGCAATCGATGAGGACGTTGAGGAAATCTACGAGGATTATTTTGGCGATGACGATGACGACGATTTAGATGATGACGACTTCGACGGTGAGCTTTATGAGGTTGAATGTCCGTCATGCGGCGAGGTAATTTGCATCGACGAGGACATGTTAGACGAAGGCGAGATTGAATGTCCTAGCTGCGGCGAGCCTCTCGAGTTTGACCTTGACGGTATGTTGGACGATGAATGTGACTGTGGTTGCCATGGACACGACAAGAAACCTGAATAAAATGCGACTAGGGGTAAGTTAAATTTTAACTTACCCCTTTAACTTATAAAATAAAATTTTGGCTTAGCAAAAGCTATTGGAGGGAAAGCGAAAGTGTCAAGTATTTTCGACAAGTCACTTAAAGGTGTTCACGTGCCGCACCAAAAAAACACGCATGATTCCATCACTGAAATTATGCCTGTGCCGGAGCAAGTCTGTATTGTTATGGCACAACACATGGGTCCGCCCTGCAATGCGCTTGTAAAGCCAAAAGATGAGGTTAAGGTCGGCCAAGTAATCGGCGATAGCGACGCTTTTTTAAGTGCGCCAATCCACTCAAGTGTTTCGGGCACAGTCGTTCGCATAGATGAAATTGTTATGCCAAACGGCACTCGCTCAAAGGCTGTTGTGATTGACACTGACAAAAAGCAGGAACTCCACCCAGATATTATGCCACCTGTGATAATGAATAAATCGGATTTTATAAAAGCAATAAAGTCGGCTGGATTGGTCGGGCTTGGCGGTGCGGGTTTTCCCACGCACATTAAGTTCAACCCGAAAAACCCCGACGCAATCGATACTTTAATCATTAACGCAGCCGAATGCGAGCCGTACATTACCTCTGATTATCGCACGATTATTGAGGAGAGCGACGACATTGTTGACGGAATTAAGTCAATGGTGCAGTACCTTGGTATTAAAAATTGCTGTATTGGAATTGAGGACAACAAGCCCGAAGGCATAAAAAAAATGACCGAACTTGTGAAAAATATTCCAAATGTCAAGGTGGTCACGCTAAAATCTAAGTACCCGCAAGGCGCTGAAAAGGTCTTGATTTATGAGACCACAGGCCGTGTTGT
>JAVBKH010000152.1:0-4138 GCA_031554155.1 Oscillospiraceae bacterium | reverse complement strand
GAAAATTATCACTGACATATCGAAGCATGTCTCAATTAGCTATGACACGCTTATTTCTGGCAAGTTCACTATACTTCTTGAGCCAATAGCATATTTCAAATATGACGGTATTGACTACGCAATGACCGCAACAGAAGCCGCTTTGTACGACCGTTTGGTCGACGGTGACCTAAGAAAAAAGATGGGCAACCTAACGCATCAAAACTTACCACTGTCAATGTTCCTTGAGGACAGTGAACTGGGCATATTGGCTTGGAACGGTGGTGGTGGGATTATCAGCGATGATAACATCATTAAATATCTTGGCGTTGGAACGGTCAAGTTTACGGACGACCCGCCACTGCCTACCGTTGAGACATACGACTACGAATACCGCGCAGACACAGACGTCGTCACTGCCGTCACAATTAGCACTTCAAGTGAAATCAATCCAGACAACGCAGGACGTGCGACGTTCTATTTACCAACTCGTACAATTGCTAAGGAATATGTCATACCAGAGGGCGAAAGCCAGCTAGTATGGGTAAAATGGCATACTCCAAACGAGGACACTGTTCTCGATATTCCTGTCAGCGTTTCTGGCGGAAGTGCAGACGATGCAAGCATTAAAGTAAAGATTACCAAGCTTGAAGAAAACACGCCACCTGACCCACAAGGCCGCGACAAGAACGAAAACTTTCGCTTGAGAAATCACCCAAGCAATGTTACCGTATCGTCAAATAGTTGGGGCGAGTGGTGGGCACAGTGGCATCCTCATTGGGTATGGTATGATGAGGGACACAATGATACTTGCGATGAGGATTGCGAGGAAGAACATGGATATTGGGTAGACGAGGGCTGGTGGGATTTCTTTTGGCGTGCGTACTCGGCCAGCTTGAGTGTAACCGCCAAGACCTTTCCTGATGAACATGTGCCAACTGCAAGAGGTAGTTCAGGAAACTACACTATGAAAAGTGGCTACGGTATCAGCACAGAGGTTGAAGTGAATATGAACAGCAACGGCGGCGGCGACAATACATCAGAGGTACAGCACATCATCGCGGTATTCCCTGAGTTTGATTTCGAGACCTATAATCGTCTGCTAGTTCCTGATGACGGACGCGTTGGCTACCACAAGAAGTGGGAATTTTCTAAAAATGAATATTCGCAGTTTAAGAACCCTACACATTTTACACCGATTTGGTATCCTGACCATACACGTTTTCAAGTGAGTTTTACAACACTTGATGCATGGACACCAGCAGGAATGCTGCAATACGTCTTGACTGCCGATGATATCACAATTGACGGTAATGCTTACCGAGATTGGCATATTGCCCCTGGCTTCGGCAGTGGAAATTAAAAAGCTAAGCACAAAGATACACAAATATTAATAAATAACAAATATAGGCGTAGCTTTGGCTGCGTCTATATTAATTGGAGGAAATATGTCCTATATTAAAATTTACAATACAATTTTGGCATTAGAGCTTACTGCAAATGCTTTCCGAACATACTCAGCACTTCTTAGCTTCATGAACACCTGCACTTGCTATGCCAATGTCTCAACGTGGAAGCTTGCTGCCAGAGTTGGGCTATCAGAAAAAAGCATAGCTCGCGGCGTTAGTGAGTTACAGCAGAAACAATTAATCACAATTGTGGGAAAGCGTCATCAAGGCCACCGTTTAGCTAACGGCTATCGGATTGCACCACAATGTGGTGGATACACGAAAGTGCCTGTTGCACTACTTGCAGCTCCTATGACCTCATGCTGTTTCAAGCTGTGTGCCTTTCTCCTTAAATGCGCAGATAAAAATAAAAAAGCATTCCCCAGCCTTAGATTTATTGCAAAATCAATAGGTATTACCGTGCAGACGATAATTGAACAGCTCAAGGTGCTACAGGAACTCAAAATAATTAGCAAGCAACATCAAATTAAGATGGACAGTAGTTTCGGCCATAATCTGTACAACATATTAGAGGGGCTTACGATATTCGTGAAAAAAGAAAAGACACGCCTCGTCCGCGTGCCCTCTCAAATTGCTACAAAAGCAGCAACACAAAAATGTAATTTCAGTCTACAACTGAAAAGCTGTTTTGTCAAGACGATTTCCCAAATTCAATCGCTTTTTAGAAAGGAGTGCTCAAAATTTGTCCAAACATGTACTAAACCCATATTTATTATACAAAAGAAAATAAAAGAGATATTACGGGTTTAGCTAAAGACTGGGATATTGCGCAAATTAAATTTGCGATACTAGAAAGAGATTACATAAATTTGCAATATCATTGCATCGTTGCGCCATTTTGTTGAAAAGCTGTGTTTCTTTTTCTGCTTTTAACCAACCAAAGATTCTGCTCGGTTAAAAAAGTCAAATGGTGCTTTCTGATAATTACTGCTATCCATCTTGAAAAGATAGTTAAATCTTTGGTCAACGTATTCTACGACTTGCTTCGTATTAGTTTGAGTATGCGGTTGCTTCTTAAAATAGCTCTCCAATCCATTATTTGTAGTGACGCTAGACATGTTGTCAACTTCCGCATATATAAGTTTATTGTCATTCAATAATACCTCATAATCATTGTAGGTATTAAAGACTACTACGTTTTTAATACGGTTCACGCCTTCGCAAATCAATACGTCGTTAAGTTCTGCGCTATATTTGCGAGCTTGCGTAAAAGGATTTTGGTATGAAGAAAGCAATATTTGTTCTATTTCTTTGGTTTTCTCATTTGTTTTACAGGCTTGCGCATTGAATACTCTAATATCTAAGCTGCTTCCCACGCCAAACTTTTTGTAGGATTCATTTTTCGCGTTTTTAAACAAATCGTCAAATTCCTTAGTGCATATGTAAGTAATACCCTTCCAACATTTTGATTCAACGACAAAAAGACCTTTTGGCGAGACCACGAGAAAATCGACTTGCATAAAGCTCTTGCCAGAATCAAACTCTAAATGACTGTATATTGTAAAATCTTTAAATTCGTCGACTTCAAACATGCGCCTAAAAGCCTTAATAAGCAGTCTTTCGCCATATGGAACATATCTGCCAAAGTTGCTATGGACATGTTCTTGATATTTCTTATGTTTCTCATCTTCTGAAAGCAAAGCTTGACTATGCTTAAGGCGTTGAACGTCTATTGCCTTGGAGTGGAGAGCGCGTTGTTCATTCAATTCTTGCACATGCTTTTGATTATGGACATCAAGCGCGTTGGAATGAAGCTGGATTTGTGCATATAACTCCTGACTATGTTTCTGCCTCTGTGCTTTAATTTCATTAACGTGAAAACTATTTTGTTCTCCTAGCAGTCGCTTGTGTGTTTTTAGCCTTACTATAATGAAACAGAACAAAAATATTATAACCGCTGATAGTGCTGCGATAATAATTTGCAAGTACATGATGTCTTTCTCTTTTCTTTAAATTTATAGATTGTTCTTTGTGGCAAATTTCCCCTTTACAAATCGACAAACATAAAGTATAATAGACCCAATCGGGCATGTCCCGACTGAATCCAGAAAAAAAATATAAACCACTCGTAGTGGGTTCTAGCGTTGACGCGCTCAAACCCACATGCGCCCATCAAGATGCAGTAACATCTCAAGGACTTACAAGCGGTTCTTTGCGCCAATTATACCACGGCGTTTAGATACTTTCAAGCCTTTAGATGCTAACACCGTCTAAGGGCTTGGCCTTTGTTTGAAGCACTGTTCGCGCAGTGTTCAATATATCCGAAGTGCAGCGACATTCTTCGAGCTCGCGGTGCTTTTGGAATGAACCTTGAAAATTGAATGGCTACACATGAGGAACGATACATAATGCGCCGCGAACCTTCTAGTTGTTGGAACGCCATGACGCAAAGTTATGAAATACGCCGCTGAGATGGGGCAGGAACAACCTTATAGACTGTGGCCACCACTTTTTGTGGGGAGCATTATTCTGTGCAACAGTTATACCTGCCGCAGAGAAAAGTGCTTCTTGCGAGTACGACAAATTGTCGCACCTTGGTCAATAAACCCTTGGAGCTGCTAATGCGATTCGAACGCATGACCTCATCCTTACCAAGGATGTGCTCTGCCGACTGAGCCATAGCAGCAAATGATATGATATAAAACAGGCTAACGGTAATAATTATATAATATTGCTGACACTTTGTCAAG
>JAVBKH010000252.1:0-11290 GCA_031554155.1 Oscillospiraceae bacterium | reverse complement strand
TCGTCCGATGCAGACACGCTTGGAGCGGCACTTTCAGCAATATTTACGCCTCTAACCGCACTTAGTTTTCTTGTGTTCACTCTGCTTTACACGCCGTGCTTTGCGGCGGTTGCGGCAATCAACCGTGAACTTCGCTCATGGAAAATGATGCTTGGCATTATTGCGTTCCAGTGCTCATTTGCTTGGGTTGCGGGCACTGTGGTTTACCAAGTTGGTCACTTGCTCGGATTTTAAGTCATATCAAAAACGAGGCCTCTTTTTTTAAGGAGGCCTCGTTTTTTAGTAGTAAAATGCTTGGGAGCGTTTACCGAGAATGCTGTCCGCAAAAAGCTGCAAACGATTTTTTTGCCACGCTAACAGCAGCATTTCATAGTCAAGATTTGTTCGTGTAAACGAACAGTCAAGCGCGCCATCAGCGTTACATGCACAATAGTCACACACCATGACGGAATTTCGCCTAAGTCTTTCGCCGTCAATATAAGCAGGCGGTAGAGCATTATCTGGCCAAGGGTGGCCGCCATAATGGTAACGCCCGTCTTGGGGTTCAGTTTTGCGGGAGTAGCCGTAAGCGTCGAAAAGGCCGAGAACATGACCGAATTCATGCTCGATTGTGCGGTTTATTGAGTTGGCAAGTTCATTATTCCACGATGGAAACGACATAGATATTCGCAACTTTTTGTGACGCCGCCAGAAAAACGCGTCCCATACTATGGCTTTGTACGGCCGTCCGATTGTGATAACCACGTTTGCGTCACGGTAGTTTTTTGCGGCAAAGTTTTCGCCACATATAGAAGAATCTTGCGAATAAGTTAGATTTTCTTTGTCGAGAATTTTTACTGCGACTTGCCCAGTAACTCCATGAATCACCAAAGGATTTGGGTTGGACGACACTGTGCTGTCCCAACGAGCTACGCCGCCAAGCACTGCGCGAACACATTTCTCATATCTTGGGTCGCTAGTAGAAATTCTCGTTTTTTTTCCATTTTCAGCGCAATCAAACACAATGAAGCGCGGCTTCCAAGCTATGTCCACTGTATTGTTAATAAGCTTCATATTTACTGTAGTTCCATTCCTAAAAGGCTTTTCCTGCATAAAAAAATCCTGCCACGTTTCGCCGACGGAAAGCCCAAGTTCTTGCCAAAGTGACGCGTCGAGAGTTGCGCCAAGCTCCTCGGTTTTTTTGGCGGAAAAGCCGCGTTGCTGCGCAAATACCTTTAGTGCCGCCTGTGTCGATTGGCCAAAGCGAGATGTGATGCGTTCGCTAATATTTACGTTTAACGGAATAACTCCGTTTGTGTAAAGCTTCATCAATTCTCGCTGCACTGCTTTGACTTGCGCTCCTTTTGCGCCAACTTTCATGACTGTGCCGCATAAAAATGGGGGTAGATGTTTGCTTGAAGTGTGCACATCATCACCAACATTTCAGTGTTTTATGGGAATATAAAAGCCCGCGATAGAATATCGCGGGCTTAAACTTCTTAGCTGCATTAGCTGTTGTTTTTGAGTTCCTTCAGTTCTTCCAAGCGCCTATCGGCCTGTAGCTTGAGTGTAGGCGCACCGTCACGGTTGCTCTTAGCAAGGAAGTAGTAGTTGCGAGCCGCGTCATAATCCTGTAGGCGCTCGCTCAAATCTCCAAGTATATAGCAAATCTGTTGACTTTGCTTGTCGGAAATATAGAATTTCTGATAAACGTGCAAATAATCCTGCATTGCCATTTGCGAGGCCGTCAAGTACATTTTTTCGTCGCCGCAATCCTTGTAAATGCGTGAAAGCTTTTGCCAAAGGCCTGCTGTGATTAGCTGATATTCGTCAAAACAAATCGGAGCACATCGCAAAGCGAGGTAATATCCCGCAAACACAGTAAAAGTGTCACGGTCAACACCGACTTTAATTTCCGTATCAGTCAAGAACTTATTTATTTCCTTATGCAAGGTCTCTGCAAACTTTGTTCCTGCTTTGGGGAACAAATCAACTGTAGCACTATAAAGACAATTTGGGCATGTGATGATGTCGTAATACATCGGCTCAATGTCAGCATAGCGGACACGCAAATCTTTATCGGTGGCTTCGCGTTTTAAGCGTGAAGTGAGGACGAATAGATTCTCAAAACTTACGCTGCAAAGCGGACATGTACAATTTTGACCGTACAGATACGTTCCGATGGTGTTGCTAATCGGCAAAGAGTAGCTGCCGTGACCTTGTGGAAACAGCGAGCTGCTTTTTGAAAGCGGAATAACTGGGGCTTCTTCAGCAGGCTTTGATGTGGATTTTGTTGCCGCGTCAAGACGCTTTGTAAGCGAAGTCATAATCGAAACAGCAAGCTCTGGTTTTTGCGTGAAGACGTCGTTCGCCGATTTGCTGTCAATCAAAATCAATGAAGAATCAGCAAGTGCGACATAGCTTGCGGGATACGACTGGCCCAAAAACATTGAGTTTTCGCCAAAACATTCCCCAACTCTAACTGAACCTAAATCTACTTGAGTAAACTTTGTGTAATTTTTGTAAATACCCACACTGCCCTGCGTCAAAACATACATTTCCGCAGCGGAAGAGCCTTCCTGTACGATTACAGCGCCCTTTTCATATTTCTTGGCCGCAACGGCAGCATTTGCTTTCGCAGATTGTCCGAATCCCAATGCCACGATAAATCTCTCCTTAGTATAGCTATAATTGAAAACAAGTTTTTTTGCCAATGCTAAAAAACTAGAATTTTACAGCGAAAATATTGCTTCCTCATCAACATCAACTTCGATACCCGAAGTTTTCTCCTTGGGTTTTTCCTTCTTAACGGAAATCATTTTGGTAGCTGCATGAACAGTATCGTTGTTGCAGGTGCCGTGGAATTCAGCGCCTTCATCAATAATGAGCTTGTTTGTGCTAATATCGCCAGTTACTTTGCCACTTGCGGCAATATGCAGAGTGTCCTCAACAACAAGATGTCCGTCGAACGAGCCGAAGAACATTGCGCTGCCTGCATGAACATCACCAATAATTTTGCCAGTCTCGCCCAAAACGAGGTGGCCTTCAAGCTGAATCTCGCCTGTAATAACACCATCAACGCGGACGACGCCAAGACCTTTTAGGTTGATGTTTTCAAGCACAATACCGTTGCCAATAACTGTTCCAACGTCTTTTACATTCGCTATAGATTGTTGCGCCTTTCTTTTAAACATAGCAATCCCCCGTTCTAAATCCGACTAAATACAAACTTATTTTAAAAGCATACATTAAAAGCTTTTTTGGTTTTTGCTAAGACAAATTCTCTATTTAAACATTATAGCATTGAAATAAAAGATAAACAAGAGGTGATTGCAAATTACTCAAATTAAATTTGTATAGGATATGTTACTAAAAATGCAATAATTTTGCAATTAAAATTGCATATTTAAAAAAATTTGTATAAAAACTGGAATTTCAAGAAATTTGCTGTTATAATTAATCGGGTATGCCAACAATCTCTTATATTCCCATGTGGAGGTTTGCATGGTTTTTAGTAGCGTTATATTTTTATTTTACTTTTTGCCCGCACTATTTATCATATACCGCGTTGTTCCAAATTCGATGAAAAACATCGTTATGATTCTGGGCAGCATGGTATTTTACGCGTGGGGCGAGATTCGCTTTATTCCTGTTTTGACCGCGATTTCTGTAATTGACTACTTTTGCGCACACCTTATGGAGCGTTTTCGCGACAACCACAAAAGACGACTTTTGTTCATGCTAATCGGCGTGTGTACGAATCTTGGTATATTGATATTTTTCAAATACACAAACTTTTTTGTTGCTAATGTCAACAGTATCTTTGACCTTAACATAGCCGACCCGCATATTTTGTTGCCTATTGGAATTTCGTTTAATACTTTTCAAGAAATTTCGTATTGCATAGATGTTTACCGAGGAACAGTCAAGCCGGAGAAAAAATACATTGATTATTTGTGCTATACTTCTTTGTTCCCGCAGATAATAGCAGGCCCAATTGTGCGCTATGTGACTGTGGAGAAGGAACTCACCGACCACCAAATCACGCGGGACGACTTTTCAATCGGCGTTCGCAGGCTTTTGATTGGTCTTGGCAAAAAGGTCTTGATTGCAAACAACGTGGGGCTTTTGTGGAAGCATGTCTCCTCTGGCGAAGCAGGCGAGGTTACTGTGCTGTTGCTTTGGATTGGCATAATTGCCTTTCACTTTCAAATTTACTTTGATTTTTCTGGTTATTCCGATATGGCAATTGGCGCGGCGCGAATGTTTGGCCTTAAATTCGACGAAAACTTTAACACGCCGTATTCCTCTCGCAGCATAACTGAATTCTGGCAGCGTTGGCACATGACGCTTGGCCGTTGGTTTCGCGACTACGTTTATATCCCCATGGGCGGCAATCGTTGCGGAATTTTAAGGCAAATGTTTAATATTTTCGTGGTGTGGGCGCTCACAGGCTTGTGGCATGGTGCGTCGTGGAATTTTGTGCTGTGGGGACTTTATTTTGCGGTTTTGCTCGCCTTTGAAAAATTTGTGCTATTTAAGTTTTGGGAAAAAGTTCCCCGCGTCATTCAACATGTATATACATTATTTATAGTGCTAATGGGTTGGCTCATTTTCGCGTCGGACGACCTCAAGGTCATCACGTTAAAGCAATATCTTTTGGGCATGTTTGGATTTTCCAATTTGCCGCTTGTCAACAACAGCACAATTTTTTACTTGCTTGAATACGCGCTTATCTTTATTATTGCAGCATATCTTTCAACGCCTCACTTCAAGATGCATGTTACCGACCGCTGCGAAGTCACGCAAAACAAGCTTGTATGGGGCGCTGCAACCACTGTTTACATCGCCATGTTCATTGCCTGCATTGCCGCAATTGTCAACAGCAGCTTCAATCCGTTTTTATACGCGAGGTTTTAGAATAAATGAATTCAACTTCTCAAAACAAATCTTTTTTCTGGGCTGTGGTCGTCATTTGGGGCGGCTTGATTTTGTGGAATCTTTTCACACCGCATGAGGCTTTTTCCGAAGCGGAAAATCGCTACCTCAAAGTTTTTCCAAAGTTCACGGTGTCAACCCTATTAAACGGCGAGTTTATGGAGGATGTGGACACGTACCTCAACGACCATTTTGCAGGCCGACCGATTTGGGTTAGCGGACAAAGCATGATTGAATATGTGACAGGCAAGCGCGAAATTAGCAAAATTTTTGTAGGCAAAACCGCGCTGCAAGGCCACATGGACGCTGCCGACAACAAGCTAACATTGAAAAACATTGAAGGCATCAACGCTTTTCAAGAAAAGTACAAGCTGCCGACTTATGCAATGTTAATTCCAAGCTCAACCGATATTCAAAGCTATAAGCTGCCGAAATTTGCAGGCGGTTGGGACGAAAAATCTTATATTGACGGTGTATATCAGCAGCTTAACGAAAAAGTGACAACTGTCAACATCTACGACGTGCTAAAAGAGAATAGCGACGAATATATCTACTACAATACCGACCACCATTGGACAAGCTCTGGCGCGTACCTCGCTTACCATGAGCTTGCAGCAAAAATGGGTTTGCCTGTCCACTCGCGTGTGGACTTCAATATAACCGAGATTAGCCGAAACTTTTTCGGCACCTACCACTCCAAGACTGGCTTTCCATTTGCTACAGCGGACATAATCGAGGTTTATCAGCACGGTGAAGTGCGCGGATTCAGCGTTTTTGACGGCAAGGAAACCACCGAAAAAGGCTCAATTTATTTTAATGAGTTCTTGCCGAGAAAAGATAAATACTCGTATTTTCTTGGGCAGGTGCAGCCTTATGTTACAATAAAAACTGCATCAACATCTGGCAAAAAGCTGATTATCTTCAAAGACTCCTACGCCCATTGCCTTGTGCCTATGCTGCTTGACGATTTTTCCGAAATTCGCTTAGTTGACTTGCGCTTCATCAATCCGATGACAATGGACAAGCTGCTGGAAATCGAAAACTACAACGAGGTGTTGTTTCTATATAGTACAGATGTATTTTCTCATCAATTAGGCACGGGGCTGCTGAAAAACGCAGCAGAGTAGGCCAAATGAAAGGGGACAGAGCATGTCAATAAGTTTTACCGAGTTTATAAGCGGTGCGGTAACTAGTCCAGCCCTCCTTATTACAGTAATTTTGACATTAGGCGTTATTTTGGTCAACGGTTGGACTGATGCTCCTAATGCTATAGCAACATGTGTTTCTACGCGCTCAATGACCCCGCGAAACGCAATCTTAATGGCGGCAGTATTCAACTTCCTCGGGGTTTCCGTAATGGCGGCATTCAACACCACAGTTGCTATGACTATATACAATATGGTCGATTTCGGCAGCAACTCCCACGAAGCCCTTGTGGCCTTGTGCGCCGCGTTGTTCGCGATTGTTGTTTGGGCGACTGCTGCGTGGTGGTTTGGCATTCCAACAAGCGAAAGTCACGCGCTGATTGCGGGCATTTCTGGCGCGGCAATCGCTGTTCATGGCAGCTTAGACGGAATAAATGGCTCTGCGTGGGTCAAGGTAATTTACGGACTTATACTTTCAAGTTTTCTCGGTTTTGGCATGGGTTTTTGCACAACCCGCTTAATTGAGTTCATTTGCAGAAAGCTGGACAGACGCTCCACAATAGGCTTTTTTAGGGGAGCACAAGTGTCGGGTGGCGCTGCAATGGCGTTCATGCATGGCGCGCAGGACGGCCAAAAATTTATGGGCGTGTTTATGCTTGGCGTTTTCCTCGCAAAAGGTCAAGCAAATGTCACAGAGTTTCCGCTGCCGTTTTGGCTGATGGTGCTGTGCTCGCTTATCATGGCGCTTGGCACATCAATAGGCGGCGCAAAAATTATCAAGACTGTTGGCATGGACATGGTGCACCTCGAAACATATCAAGGCTTTGCGGCGGATATTGCAGCCGCAGGTTGCTTGCTAATATCGTCGCTGACGGGTACGCCTGTAAGCACTACACACACAAAAACCACTGCAATCATGGGCGTTGGCGCATCAAAGCGCATGAGTTCTGTTAACTGGGGCGTGGTTAAGGAAATGCTCCTTGCATGGTTTCTCACCTTTCCGGGCTGCGGACTTATTGGATATTTAATGGCTAAACTGTTTACGCAACTGTTTTAAGGAGGAAATATAAATGGCTAATGTACGCGGAAACGATTATTTTGACATTTTTGTGACCATGGGAGATTATGCCTGCAAAACTGCGCAGGCGCTTCAAAAAATAATTGAAAATTTTGACCCAGACGATTTGGAGGACAAGCTTGCTGCATTGCATGAAATTGAACATGCAGCCGATGAGGAAAAGCATACTCTAATGGAAAAGCTAGCAAAGGAATTCATTGCGCCCATTGAGCGCGAGGATATTTTGCGCATGGCAAGCCAGCTTGACGACGTAGTTGACGGCATTGAGGATATATTGATTATCATGTATATGTACAATGTCCGCAAGATTTTGCCTGAAGCAAACGAATTCATGAAGATTATCATTCAATCCTGCTCTGCAACTATGACCACGTTAAAAGAATTCCGCAATTTTAAGAAATCCAAATCCATCAAGGACAGCATAATCGAAATTAACCGACTTGAAGAAACAGGCGACAAGCTTTATTCCGACGCTATGCGCAGACTTTACCAGTCGGGAAGCGACCCTGTTGAGATTATGGCTTGGACTGAAGTTTATAGCCGCATGGAACGTTGTACTGACGCTTGCGAGCACACCGCAAACCTTGTTGAAGAAGTTATTATGAAAAACACCTAAGACGCAAGTTCTTATAGATGTGAAAAAAGGCACCTCGACCGAGGTGCCTTTAAATATTTCTATATTCCCAGAACTTGAGCACAGACTGTTTGAATTCGCGCATACGAAGCTCGCTTATCGGAATAATGAGCTTGTTTCTCATCAAAAGTGTTTCCGAGCGATATTCCTCCACAAAATCAAGGTTGACAATAAAGCTTGCATGTGGCTGGACAAAATTCACTGTGCAAAGCTTTTCCTTTTCCGCCTTTAGCGCACCACGGTAGCGAACGTCTTCACGGCCGCTCACTGAAAGTATTAAGTCGCGGCCGTCGCTTTCAATGCAGATGACGTCGCGCTTTTTCGCTTGAAAAATTACGCCACCCTTTTTGCAGGTATAAAGTTCGTCTGCTTTTTGTAGGCTTTCTGCCGCTTGAAAAAATCTACGCATGAAATCTTTTTTCTCAAAAGGCAGTTGTATCACCAGAAAGGGCTGCACCTCGAAAATCTGTGCGCCAAAGCTTGAAGAAGATGACAGATAAATCAGCAAAGTTTCGTGGCTGTCATAGCTTTCGCGCAGTTTTTTGCCAAGATTAACGCCGTCATTGTCGCCCATTTCAAGATTCATATATACAATTGAAAAAGTCTCGTTTTCAGTGAGCCCGCTCAAAAAATCCTCGCCAGAGCTGTAGACCTCAATATCTGGTTTTTCGGGCAAAAGTTTGCCCGCTTCAATAAGGTTCGCCTCAATTTTGCCAGAAAGCTCAAAATTTGGCTCACATATCGCAATCTTCACCATTGCACCCCCAGTATCTAAGTACAGTATACCACAAATTTTAAATTTCTCACAGATAATATTACCAAATTCTCCGATATTGTTACCACCTTTCGCAGAGGGGGTCCCCTTATGATATATTGTGTGTACGGTAAGTGTTGTACCGAGAAAGGAGAGACGCTATGAGAATCAATGGCATTGACTTTCAATCGCAAGTTGGCACGGCTAACACTAAGGAAAACAAAAATGCCCAGATTAATGGCATGTCTTTCCTTGATATGATGAAGCTGCGTTCGATGCAAGCTGCCCCGCAGGCGGCTAAAGCGTCAGAGGTTGTTTCTCAAGAGTCTTCGATTCCATCGCTCTTTGGAGCGGAAGGCATTGAAGCAATTGCCGCAAAGTCACGTGTTCAATACGTTTCAAGCGGCGATGTCTCGGATTTTCTTGAACTAGTTGAGCCAAAGCCATTTATCATGGAGGGAATGGATTTGAGCGAAATCAAGGACACATCACGAGGCGACCACACGCTAAGTCAGAACGAAATAGACTTGCTGCGTGGTAAATACGACTCAAACAGTTTGAGTACGCAAGAACAGTTTAGTCTCCTAATCGAACTAGTCGAGATGGGGGCGCTCTCAAAGTCGGATATTCAAAAGACGCAGATGTCTGTGTCGCCCGACAGCGGAGACTTGATGGGGTATCTCGCTAAATCACCCGAATTTTCCGATGTGTCGGCAATGGAGGGCACCGACCTCAAGGGTAGACTTGAAGCGATGATTAGCAACGAACGTTTTACATACGAGCACGTTCAATCTCGTTACGGACAGCGTTGCACCTCGGTGAAGGAACTCGCGGACTCGCACCAGAAAGTACTCGATACACTAAACAAATTGTGACGGGTAAACTAAAAATTCTGGCCTCGCAGTTGCCTCGTTTGTGTTGGACGAGCGCGACCGCAAAATAAGCAGCTAAACGAGCCTCACGCCCTAGACATGAAGTCGAAAGTCGGAGAACAAACTCGGAGCTGTTAGCAAATTCCCTAATTTGAAGCCTTTGCAGCAAGCAAGAGAGCACGAAAAACGATTGCAGCGTCAACCGCAGAAGATGCAGCAAATCACGTGAAGCAGGCTTGCAGGTGAAAGTTTCACAGTTAGTCTACACAAGGAGGATAGATTAACTAAACTGGTCGCAAGTCGGCATGGCATTAGCTACGCTGTGCCGACTGCAAACTTTTTTTAAGGAGTAAAACGATGAAAGTTATAGGCAGCTTTGACCCGACAGTTCTATACCAAACACGTAAGAATGAAGTTAGAACATCAAGTAGCTTTGCGGCGATGCTTGCTTTTAACATTGACAATGACCCCAAAACCGAAGATGTTACAGCAGTTTTAGGTTCAAACAGCGCAGAAGTCCAAAAACTATACGAACAAATGACAGGCAAAAAAGCAAACGACCCCGCAAGCGGCGAGAGCAAAACAGTAGCTTTTGCATTTTGGAGCCGTAAAGTAGAAAACTATTCTTGGATAGGTGAGTCTATCGAAAACTTTGACGATGGCTGCGTCGTGCCCACAAAGCAGATGCTACGCCTCGCAAATTGATGAAACTGAAACCACCGCTTCATGCTGAAGCTTAAAATAAAAGTTCTCTTGTACAATGCAGCATCGTTTCGTGAGCTAAACAAAGGTTTAGAGTTTGAAACGGTGCTGTTTTGTTTGACATTATCGCCGCAAAGTAATATATTTATAATAATAATATTTTTTTAAGGAGCAAAATAATATGGAATACATTTTAAAAAATAATAATGCAACAGCAACAGTGACAACATTGGGCGGCGAACTTATTGTTTACAGCAAGGACGATGTTGTATACACATGGACAGGCGATGAAAAATACTGGGCAGGCCGCGCGCCGATTCTTTTCCCAAATGTGTGTGCGCTTAAAGATAGCAGCGTAAAATTCGAAGGCAAGCCATATACAATTGAAAAGCATGGCTTCGCTCGCAGAGGCGAATATAAAGTCTTGGAGCATGACGACACATACATAACTCTCGAATTATGCGACACTGACGCGACATTGAAGATGTACCCCTACCACTTCTCACTTAAAATAATACATACTCTTTTAGATGACGGCTTTAAAACCGAGTACATGGTGACAAACACTGGCGATAGCGTTATGCCATTTTGCATAGGCGGACACCCTGGCTTCCGTGTGCCAATTTTTGAGGGCGAGAAATTTTCGGATTATAGCCTCGTCTTTGAGAAAGAGGAAAAGCCGCATGCCTCCTTCACTACAAAAAACGCGCTAATGGACAAGACGCTAGTAAAGCAGCTTAACATGGTTGACGGCCGAATTTTGCCGCTTAACTATTCGGATTTTGAAGACGACGCGTTGATTTTTGAGAATTTAAACTCCGAGAAAGTGTCGCTGCTTAACGGCAATCGCGGCATGGAGTTTTCTTTTGCGGGCTTTCCTGCATTAGGCGTGTGGACACCTCCACACAAGGACGCGCCATTCATTTGCCTTGAACCGTGGTATGGTGTGCCTGCTTACGCCGACGAGGACGGCAACTTCGAGAATAAGCCATATGCTATCAAGCTTGCAGCAGGCGATGCATTTTCGTGCAGCTATTCAATTAAAGTTCTTGGCTAAAAAATTGTTGCGAGGTGGAATATGGACAACAAAAGTGGCGTGACAAGCAGCGCAAAGGCCGTGGAGAACGAAAAAGCCGCAAAGCAGCGCAAGGAGCTTGCCGCAGCGGAAGCGGCAGCCGAGAAGCGCAA
>JAVBKH010000132.1:0-6913 GCA_031554155.1 Oscillospiraceae bacterium | reverse complement strand
AGCATCAAGTCGCGGAAATATCAAAAAGGCTTAAAGCTGGCGAAAATATTTCTAGCTTGACCGATATTCGCGGGACTTGTGCGCTAGTGTCGGGGAATAATCTGCCGCAGAATTCCGTTAGCTGCCAGAGCTTTCAAAAAGCGCGGGAAAACAAAACAAGCTTTGCCAAGGCACACAAGCTAATCATGGACGAGCAGGATTACGTTACAGGTAAAGCCATTGTTCAAAAACACGGCGAGAATATCTTTTTGGTGCAAAATCCGCCGCAACCGCCACTTTCCACTGCCGAACTTGACAAAGTTTTTGCCTTGCCATTCGAGCGCATGTACCACCCAAGCTACGAGCCCCTTGGTGGCGTTAAGGCCATTGAGGAGGTCGAGTTCTCCATCATGCATAATCGTGGCTGCTTTGGCGGTTGCAGCTTCTGCTCAATAGCTTTTCATCAAGGCCGCAGCGTTTCATCACGCAGCCTTGAATCCGTCACCGACGAGGCGAAAAAAATAACACAAAGCGCAAATTTTAAAGGCTACATTCACGATGTTGGCGGTGCAACTGCAAATTTTCGTGCGCCATCTTGCAAAAAACAGCTAACCCACGGCATGTGCAAGCACCGCAAATGCCTAGCGCCAACGCCTTGCCCAAATCTTGATGTAAGCCACACCGAGTACCTTCAAATTTTGCGTGAGCTGCGCAAGCTACCGAAAGTCAAGGCGGTGTTTGTGCGTTCAGGCTTGCGCTTTGATTATATCAATCAAGACAAAGACCGCACATTTTTAAACGAGCTTGTTGCGCACCACGTCAGCGGTCAGCTCAAAGTTGCGCCAGAACATTGCGCGGCAAATGTGCTGGATTTCATGGGCAAGCCGCACATCGCTGCTTTCGAAAAATTTTCCGAAAGTTTTTATTCAGCGACCAAAAAGGCAGGGAAGAAGCAGTTTCTTGTGCCATATCTCATGTCGTCACACCCTGGTGCAACCCTCAAAGACGCTGTTGCGTTGGCACTTTTTTTGAAAAAGCACAAGCTTCGCCCTGAACAGGTGCAGGATTTTTACCCTACCCCTGGAACGGACTCCACATGCATGTTTTACACGGAGCTTGACCCCGCAACCTTGAAGCCTGTTTATGTAGCCAAAGATTCCCATGAAAAGGCAATGCAGCGCGCACTGCTGCAATATTTTAACCCCAAAAACAGAAGCTTGGTTGTTGAAGCGTTAACCAAGGCAGGCCGCAAGGATTTGATTGGCTCAAGCGAGAAATGCTTGATTAAATAGAATTAGAAAAAGGCTGTACGATTCGTAAAAATCGCACAGCCTTTTGATGTTTAGTGCTATTATTGTGGGTTTGGAGCGTTGACTGGGCAAACATCTGCGCAAGCACCACAGTCGATGCATGTTGCAGCGTCGATAACGAACTTGTCTGCGCCTTCAGAAATAGCGTTTGTGGGGCATTCTGGCTCACATGCGCCGCAGTTGATGCATTCTTCGTTGATAAAATATGCCATGGGTGAATCCTCCTTTGTTTCTTTGAATTCATTTTAACACAAGTAAAATAAATTGCAATAGCTTTTATAGATAAAGTGGGCATGCTGTCGCAGCTTACTCTTGTGGCTTTGGCTCTGCTTCGGGCTTTGGTTTGTTTTCGTCACGGATACGCTTAACTTGGTCTCGGTGAAACACTGTTGGCGGACCTAGCGTGCCTATATTCTTCTCCAAATTTACTTTAAGCATACCTGTCAACAGGCTAACGTCTACAACTATTCCACGGCCGTCAGGCGTTTGCACAGACGAGCCTTGTCGTGGCGTTGTTTTTAGCAAATCCTCATAGGCGTTTTGTTCGTACTTTAAGCAGCACATAAGGCGGCCGCATGTGCCAGAAATTTTTGTGGGGTTAAGGGACAAGCCTTGTTCCTTTGCCATTTTAATTGATACAGGCTGAAATTCCCCTAAAAAAGTGGAGCAGCAAAACTCGCGTCCGCAAATTCCAAGTCCGCCAAGCATTTTTGCTTCGTCTCGCACGCCGATTTGCCTTAGCTCAATTCGAGTTTTTAGCACAGCCACCAAATCCTTGACAAGCTCGCGAAAATCAACGCGGCCGTCCGCTGTAAAATAAAACAAAATCTTGTTGTTGTCAAAGGTATACTCAACGTCAATCAGCTTCATATCTAGCTTGTGGCGGCGAACTTTTTCCACACAAACTTGAAACGCGTATTCTTCTTTTTCGTGATTTTTTTTCATCTGTGCAATGTCATCGTCGGTTGCAATGCGCAAAATTGGCTTTAGCGGTTGGCTAAATTCTTTTTCATCAATTTTGCGGTCAACCATTACGACTTCGCCGCATTCAGTTCCGCGAGTGACTTCAACGATAACGTTATCGCCTTTTTTTATCTCTAGGCCGTTTGGTTCGAAATAATATATTTTACCTGCACTTTTAAATCGAACGCCAATAATATCGGTCATTTCGTTCTCCTCAAGTTTGTATTTAGTCCGCTATTGCGGTAATAGTCGTTATAAAATATGTTAGCCGAGCTTGAATTTTGCGGAAAGTATTGCCGACATCAAAAGGCCGCTTACGTTTTGGTTGAGTCCAACCTCAATTTCGTCGATAACTTCGACGATTTTTGCAAGTTTGCGGCTTTTTTCGCGATTTACACGGTTTTCTTTTGCATCAGCAATAAGCATCTTTGCGGCTTCGCTTCGAATGGCTTCGAGAAAGCCCAACATGCCTTGGCGGTCGCGCTCAAAGGGCGCAAAAGCGGCAAGAGCTTGAAGCTCGCTGCCAGATATAAGCTCGTTTAACGTGGCCTCTGCCCGCTTGCTCATCTCACTTGTTTCTTCGTCAGCTTGGGCAACAACGTCATCAAGGGAAAAAACGCTTACTCGGGAAAGAATTGTTTCGAGCAAGACGGATTTGTTTTGGCAAGTCAGCACAAAACTGACGTTGTTAGGTGGTTCTTCAATTATTTTAAGCAGCGCATTTTGCGCCTGCACAGTCATGTTTTGCACATTTTCAAGCACGAAAACCTTGTTTTCGGCTTCATTTGGTCGAATAAAAGCTTCCTGCCTAAGTTCGCGCACAGTCTCGATGTGAAACGAGCGCGCTTTCTCACCGCCCGAATAAATCAGCAGGTCGGGGTGAACATCTTTTGCGGTTTTAAGGCAGTCGCGGCAAACACCGCAAGGCTTGTCCGTGGGGGAGGAGCAAAGCACCGCCCTTGCAATTTGTTTTGCAAATTCCAGTGTGCCACTCCCGCCCTCAACCAAGCTTGCATGAGATAAACGCCCGCCGCGCAAACAGGCAGCGAGCGTAGCGTTTGCTTTTAAATTTAAGCCATCGTTAGAGTTTGACAAATTGCTCCACATCCAAAATAAATACGGTTGCGCCGCCGACTTGAACTTCTACAGGCATCGACGAAAACATTCCCACGCCGTAAGACGCGGAAGTCGGAACCATTTGCTTGCGGGTTTTGCTGTTCTTTCCTATAATCTCAAGAACTTCGTCGACCTTCTCATTATCTGTACCGACTATGAACGTCGTGTTGCCAGACATCAAAAATCCACCTGTTGTCGCAAGCTTTGTTACAGAAAAAGCCGCTTTGGTAAGCGCGCGTGATACCTTAGAGCTATCGTCGCCGGAAACGATTGCAAGAACTAATTTCATATGAACAGCTCCTTCCTGTCGGGGTTGTCACTTTCTTTTTCTCATTCTAACACATTCAGCTTCGAAATTCCATAGTTTTTGAGGTAACACATCAAATTTTCGTCTATTCGCTCCCCAGGGATAACTAGCGGCATTCCTGGCGGACATGGCGAAATTATTGAGCCTGCCACCTTGCCGACTGCATTTTCAAGAGGAACTTCGACAAGCGGGGCAAAAACGGCATCGTGAAGGCTTTTAATGCTTTTGGGCCGCACCATGTCAAAAATTTTAATCGGAAGAGGTGTTCTTTTCGGCAATGTCTTAATAAATTTTTCAAGTCGCTCAAAATCCTCGCGGCGATTCCACGGGCTCGACATAAAAACGGCAAAGCCAACATCAACCATTTCTGGCTCAATTTCGCTTTGACGCAGCAGCCGCATAAATTCGTCGGATTTATAGCCAACCGCACCAAAACCAAGCGCCAACCGCAATGGGTCGCGCTCGCCTGCTGGAATAAGGAAGCCTTCATCTTGAGCAATTTGTTCAAGGCGAGAAACTTCCAAGGCTGTTGCGGCAAGCTGTTCGGTAAAATCTGTTTTAAGGGGCAATAGCGCCTTATCAATTGAAAGCATAATCAAATAATTTGGGCTTGTTGAGCCAAAAACGCTCATATATCGCTTGGCTTCTCGAACGTATTTCGGGGTTTTTATGTGAAGCATCGCTCCGCCTGTGAGAACAGGCAAAGTCTTGTGAAGTGAATCGTTGCAGATATCCGCGCCAAGATTTATGGGGTGCTTAGATGGCGACAAAAAGCGTAGATACGCGCCGTGAGCGTTGTCCACCAAAAGTGGGACAGCGTATTCGCGACAGACCTTGCTGATTTCAGCAATATTGCATATTAAGCCGTAATAATTGGGGCTTGTGACGTAAACCGCAGCAGCATGAGGATTTTCGCGCAATGCCGCGCGAATTTGCGGGGCAGTTACCGCCATGGCAAGTCCCGTTGTGCTGTCTGTTTCAGGGTAAACCCAGTGTGGCTTGATTCCGAGCATGGCCATAGCATTTACAGCGGCGACATGGCAGCCGCGGGCGCAAACAATCTCTTGCGTGGGCTTTACTGCCACCGCAAGCATTGTTTGTATGCACAAAGTAGAGCCGCCTGCGCTGATAAGTGACGCGGCGCAATCGTAAAGTTGGGCGTATTCCCGCTCAGTCTCCGCAATCGCTGTCGAGGCTTCGTACAGGCTGTCGCAGCCGTCAACTTCGGTTATATCAAGCTTGGCAAGGCCGCCAAAGGTCGCATCTTCGCGCATCCACGGCAAAACCCCTTTGTGCCCTGGCATGTGAAAGCGCGCAGCGTCTCGTTTGACATAGGCATCCATTGCAGAAAACAGCGGCGTGTTCATTGCGTTAGTCTCCTTTTGGTAGCTCGTATCCACTCGTTTAAATCTATTGCCTTCTCAACAAGCTTTGATGTGAGCGGTCGATAAATAAAATCAAACTCGCCGCAAAGCTCGTCTAATGTGCCGTTAAAGCCTTTTTTAAAGCGGTAAAGTCCGTATAAATGGTTGTCCTTTTCCTCAAGATTGCCAGATACACCTTGAAAATCATAAACTGTGCAATTGGTCTCAATCGCCCACTTTATCATTTCCCATTGAATTAAATAATTCGGCATGACGTTACGGTTTGCATTATCGGACGCGCCGTAAATATAGCAGGTTTTGCCCGCAAAATTCGTCGTAATCGCGCCAGAAACTGGCTGCTCTTCGTAGAAAGCCATGTAAAGCCTACAGCTTTCGCCTAGGCAGTCAAGCATACGTTTGAAGTAGCTTTTAGGTCGCACGTTAAAGCCGTCGCGCTCGCCTGTGGTCTGCATAATTCTGATAAAATCGTCGAGATATTCCTCGCCAACCACTCGGATTTGTACGCCGTGTTTTTGCGCAACACGCACGTTGTAGCGTGTTTTTTGAGTGAGGTTTGCAAATATCTCGTCTTCTGTGCGCCCCTCTAAATAAAGCCGATAGTTAAACCGCGCCTGTATCGTCTCAAAGCCTTCGCCGCCTTTAACCTGCGAAAAACCCATTGAGCGAATCATTGAGGCAAAAGCCTCGTCGCTGTCCAATATATCGGGGTCAATCTTAAAAATATGGGCGCGGTGTTTTTTTGCAAGCTCGTCAGCGCCTCGCTTCAAGTCGTCCATGATTTTTCGGTTGTGCCAGTCGCAAACTGGGCCACGTGGCGCATACAGCAAGGCTGTGCCAATCATGGGGATTTTCTGCACCAATACGCTCATGCCGCCAACAATTTTGCCGTCATCATCACGCGAGACAACGACCTCTGGCTTCCAATTATTTTTAACTCCATGCCACTTAACTGACTGCGTAATTCCGCCGTTTGGGTGAGTATTTACAAATTTTTCATATTCGCCATATTGATTTGTGCTTAATATTTCCACTAGTTTTGCTCACTCCTGCCCCTCTATTATCTCAAGATTGCGCAGAATTATCTCGGGTCCACGCCAGTTGTAAGACTTGTTGGCCATGGCTTCGTCAATGTTTTCGCGCGTTAGCACGGGTAAAATATTCCTGTAAAATCCGCCTAAATCGGTCTGGATTGGATTTTGATTCATGGGGCAGACGTCTGTGCAAATGTCGCAGCCCCAAATTTTGCCGCCTTGCTTGACTTCACCGCGTTCAAAAGCTGTAAGCTCGCCTCTTTTTTGCGTGATAAACGAGCGGCAAAGCTCGCGGGTTAGCGGCTTGTCCACTGACAATGCGTTAGTTGGGCAAGCTTCGATACACTTGCCGCAATTAAGGCAGCTTTTGACTAGGTGCGGTTTAGGGTTGATGTTCAGGCTCGTGACGATTGTGCCTACAAAGACGTTTGAGCCATATTTTTCGTTGATAAGCAGGCCGTTGTTGCCAATAACTCCAAGGCCTGCCGTATATGCCGCGTGAACTTCCCGAATTGGCGAGTCGTCAACAAACGCCACAAACTCATCGTAGGGGTACTCTCGCTCGAAATCGCTGACCGCTTCATCAAGAATTTTTCCTGCGACTTTGTGGTAATCGTCCACTACAGCAAATCGGGCGACGTTGCGCTCGGGGTAATCACCGATATAAAAAGGGAACAATGTGACTATAACCGTTTGGGGGTTTTGGGGTAGCCGCGCTTTTGAGCTGCATTCGATTAGCGGCAGGCAATCCTCAAAACGGCAGGCTGCGACTAGTCTATCAGTCATCGCATCACCTATTGTCCGCAACATTTCTTGTATTTT
>JAVBKH010000028.1:0-3984 GCA_031554155.1 Oscillospiraceae bacterium | reverse complement strand
AAAAGGATTCTAAACAAGGACAGCCGCATGAAATCCAATAAAAAGTAGGTGCGCTATGGAAATAAAAATTGGTGCAACATACACCGCCTCAACTGTTGTTGATAAAACCAATGTTGCAAGTGCAATAGGCTCTGGCCTTGTGGAAGTTTTTGCAACGCCCATGATGGTGGCGTTGCTTGAGCTTGCAGCTTCTAACTGCATTAAGCCGTTTTTAGATGAAGGCTATGTGTCTGTTGGCGGACATGTCAACGTAAGCCACACAGCCGCAACGCCTATCGGCATGACTGTTACAGCCACTGCAACAGTCACAGCCGTGGAGAAAAGCCGAGTCGATTTTGACGTGACAATGCGAGACGACGCAGGCGAAATCGGAAGCGGTACACACACAAGATTTGTTGTAAATAAGGCTAAATTCGAAGACAAGGCTGCTACAAAGAAATTGTAGCAGCCCCTTTTTTATCTTTTAACAAAAACAAAATCTTCAGTGAAATCCAAAAACAAGGTCTCGCCCGACTGAACATGGCCCGTTAAAATTTCATCAGCCAGTTTATCCTCGATTTTTTGCTGCACTGCACGTCTAAGCGGTCTCGCGCCGTACATAGCGTCAAAGCCTTGCTCGGAAATTCTTGTTACAGCAGAGTCGCTGAATTCAAGGGTAATTCCCATTTCTAGCGCTTTTTCTGCAAGTTGGTTGAACATAAGCCGCGCAATTTCTTTTATTTCTGGCATTGTCAGCTTGTTGAACACGATTATTTCGTCCACTCTGTTCAAAAGCTCGGGGCGAAACAGCTTTTTAAGTTCGTTTAAAACTTCTCGCTTCATGCCCTTGTCAACGTCCTTGTTTTCGTCGGAGCAAAGCCCCGCGAAGCCAAGCTGCTTGCTTTCGGTAATGTGGCGCGCGCCAACGTTGGAGGTCATGATGATTACCGTATTTTTGAAGCTGACCGCGCGCCCTTGGGAATCTGTGAGCGTTCCGTCTTCAAGAATTTGCAGCAACACACTCAAAACGTCTGGGTGGGCTTTTTCGATTTCGTCAAACAAAACTACGCTGTAGGGCTTGCGCCTAACTTGCTCGGTGAGCTGTCCGCCTTCATCGTAGCCCACATACCCCGGTGGCGAGCCAATCATACGCGAAACCGCGTGTTTTTCCATATATTCGCTCATATCAAGCCGAATGAGCGAATTTTTCTTTGCGAAAAGGCTAACTGCAAGCGCGAGACAAAGCTCTGTTTTGCCAACGCCTGTAGGGCCTAAAAATATAAACGAGCCAATGGGTCTGCCCTTGTCTTTAAGGCCAACCTTTCCGCGGCGAATTGCACTTGCAACTGCTGAAACGGCTTGCTGCTGCCCCACAACCCGCTGATGCAAATGCTCTTCAAGGGAGACTAGCCGTCTGCTTTCTTCCTCGGTTAACGCGGACGCATCAATTCCCGTCATGTCAGAAATTAGCTTCGCAATATCATTCCGCGTTAGCTGAACGTGGTATTTTGGAGCTTTTGCTTTGACTGCAACACTTTCTTTAATCCAATCGCCGCCAAGCTCGCCAATTCTGCCGCGCAATGACTTTTCGCGGTCTCGAATGCTCGCCGCAAGCTCAAAATCCTGTGTGTTTATTGCAAGCTCTTTTTCATTTTCAAGTTCATTGAGTCTTGTTTCAAGCGCAGTCACGCTTTCTGGCGCGTGAAATGCGCGCAACTTGAGCTGCGAAGACGCTTCGTCAATCAAGTCTATGGCTTTGTCGGGCAAAAATCTGTCTGGCAAATACCTTGCCGAAAGGCTCACAGCTGCCTCGATAGCGTCGTCGCCTATGCTGATTCTGTGATGTTCCTCGTATTTTGAACATAGACCTTTCAAGATTTTAATAGAATCTTCTTCCGATGGCTGCTCAACCATAATGCTTTGAAAGCGTCTTTCAAGTGCAGAATCTTTTTCCACATGCTTGCGAAATTCGCTTGTTGTTGTTGCGCCGATTAGCTGCAAGCCGCTTCGTGCAAGCTGCGGCTTTAGAATATTTGCGGCGTCAATTGCGCCCTCGGCAGCACCTGCGCCACTTATTGTGTGCAGCTCATCAATGAACAAAACAATGTCCTTGTTAGAGACAGCCTCTTCTAGCGAGGTTTTTATGCGTTCCTCAAAGTCGCCGCGGTATTTTGCACCCGCTATCATCGACGTTAGGTCAAGGGCGACAAGTCGCTTGCCGCATAGATTTTCGGGAACTTCGCAGCGCACAATTTTTTGGGCCAAGCCCTCAACAATTGCAGTTTTGCCAACGCCTGCCTCACCGATGAGACATGGGTTGTTTTTTGTGCGACGAGAGAGAATTTGTATGACGCGGCTGACCTCAAAATCCCGCCCGATAACGGGGTCGAGATTCCCAAGATAAGCAAGCTCCGTCAAGTCGCGGCTGTATTTATCAAGGGTCGGGGTTTTGCTCATGCTCACCGAGCGAGCAGGCGCTTTTACGCCGCCAGATTTTTTCGTCCGCTCAAGCAGCTTGTCAGCGCCCGATTGCTCAATCATTTCGCTGCTAATGCTCTCAAGCATATTGTTGCAAATGGGTTCTGGGTCAGCCCCAAGCTCCTTTAAAAGCTTAACGCCGTAGCTATCGGCTTCTTTTGCAAGCACCATTAAAATATGCTCCGTGCCCACATAGCTTTGCCCCAACATTCGAGCCTTGACTATTGACATCTCAAGCATTTTTTTACAGCGAGGTGTAAAGTCCTCTGGAGTCAGCGCGGTTTTTGCGCCGCTGCCCACAGTTGAAACTATCGATTTGCGATAAACCTCAAACGTCACACTTTTTTGCGTTAAGGCTGTGTAGGCAATTCCGCTGTTTTCGTCAAGCATACCAAGCACCAAGTGCTCGCTGCCAATGTAAGTGTGGCCTAACAGCGACGCTTGCGCCATCGCTACATTGATTGCATTGTTCGCTTTTTGAGTAAATCCGCTAAAACGGAACATCGTCTCATTCCTCCCCGAGTTGCCAGTATTTCCATTATATGCTGCACATAGTTTTAATATTGGCAGGGTTTTAGCGGCCTATTCACGTTTATAGATATAGCTAGTACAATTTAATGCTGTTCACTGAATTGTTTTTTTATAAAATAATCTGATTTATGCTAGAATCTTTAGTGAAGATTTGCTATAATTCAGGCAATACTAATTCAATTCAGCAACAAAAGGAGAAATTTAATATGAATATGAAAAATTGGATTGAAACTTTGAAATCGTCTCCAATTAAGAAGGCAATGCCTGTCCTTTCGTTTCCAAGCATTCAACTGTTGGGAGTTGGCGTGCAGGAATTAATCAACGACAGCGCGTTGCAAGCAAAGGGCATGAAGCTTATTGCAGACCGCGTTGACGCATGTGCTGCCGTGAGTATGATGGATTTGTCCATTGAAGCTGAAACTTTTGGCTCAACAATCCGTTTTTCTGACAGTGAAGTGCCTACCGTTATTGGCCATATTATCGAAACGCAAGAACAAGCTGACGCGCTACAAGTTCCCAAAGTCGGCGCAGGCCGCACAGGAATTTATATTGATGCAATCAAACAAGCTTGCAAATTAATCAAGGACCGTCCCGTTTTCGCGGGTGTTATCGGGCCGTTTTCCCTCACTGGCCGCTTGCTAGACGTTTCCGACGCTATGATTTATTGCTACGACGACCCCGACATGGTGCACACTGTTTTGTCCAAGGTAGCAGAGTTTACAATTGAATATATCAAGGCCTATCGCGATGTTGGCGCAAACGGAGTAGTTATTGCAGAACCCCTTGCAGGCTTGCTTTCTCCTGCCTTGAACGAGGAATTCTCTGTAAAATATGTGAAGCAAATAGTCGACGCTATTCAAACCGACGACTTTATTGTAATATACCATAACTGCGGCGGCGGTACGCCCAAGCAAATCACAGAGATTTTGACAATCGGCGCAGGCGGCTACCACTTTGGCAACGCCATTGACATGACCGAAATGATTAAGCTTGTAC
>JAVBKH010000024.1:0-5444 GCA_031554155.1 Oscillospiraceae bacterium | reverse complement strand
AAACGAAAACGCTGCTATAAACAAGGTCAATAAAAAATGCCGCTTTATACGCGACACTTTGGGCAACCACATTAATGGCAGCTACGGTTTGATTTTTGCGAACATAGTTGCAGATGTGATTATAGAATACGTTCATCACATCATCAGCAATTTGGGCAACTACGGCATTGTTATTGTTTCTGGCATAATTGACACGCGCGAACAGGACGTACTGGAAGCGCTTTCCGCCGCAGGGCTTGGCATATTGGAGCGCAAAACGGAAGGCGGCTGGGTGGCGTTTGCTTTGCACAAGAAAAAAATCTAGTCAAGACTTTGGAGGTTTGAATGCAAAAAACTAAATCCATGGCACGATTGACTGTTGCTGCGCTTCTCATCGCTGTTGGCATAGTTATTCCCATGTTTTCCCCCATCAAGTTTGTGCTAGAACCCGCATCGTTTACGCTAGCAAGCCATGTGGCAATCTTTATCGCCATGTTTATCTCTCCCCCAATTGCGGCAGTTGTGGCGCTCGGCACAGCGGCAGGCTTTCTGCTTGGCGGCTTTCCAATAATCATTGTGTTAAGAGCGGCCTCGCACATGCTGTTTGCCATATTCGGCGCATTTTATCTTAACACAACGCCAGACCTGCTCGCTTCTCCACTTAGAACACGGCTGTTTTCTTTTGTAATCGGCATCATTCACGCAGTTTGCGAAGTGGCAGTTGTCAGCGCGTTTTATTTTAGCGGAACTATGAGCCAAAGTTACTATGAAAACGGCTTTCTCACCACAGTTATGATGCTTGTCGGTGTGGGAACAATCATTCATAGCATGATTGATTTTGAAATTGCGTTTTTCATTTTTAAAGCACTGAAAAAGAATCCCGCTCTCGCAACAATATTTTCCAAAAAGACAGAACTGTAGCATTTATCCATAACAGAATTTAAGGAGTGACCTTTCATGGGTGAGTTTAAAAAAAATATTGAGGCATATATCGCAAACACGGACAGCAAGGATATGCTTGGTCTTTACAATGCGGTTTCCAACGCCGCCATAAAGGAATGTGAGTCCGCTTGGAAAAAGCCACACACAGGAAAGGTGGCTTGCTACCTTTCTGCTGAATTCTTAATTGGCCGCATGGTTTACGCAAATCTTCTGAATCTTGGGGTTTTGCCAGAATTTCAGCAAGTGATGAAAGATAATAAACTTGACGTAAACATGTTTGAGGGCGTTGAGGACACAGCCCTCGGCAATGGCGGCCTAGGTCGGCTTGCAGCGTGCTTCCTAGATTCGGCAGCAACCCTTGATTTGCCCCTTGACGGCTATGGAATAAGGTACAAATACGGTTTGTTCAAGCAATATTTCAGTGAGGGCTTTCAGCGTGAGGTTGCAGACGACTGGACCAAATTCGGCGACCCATGGAGCGTTCGCAAGGAAAAAGAGCGCGTCCGCATTGAATTCAAAGACCAAAGCGTGTGGGCAATCCCATACGACATGCCTGTAATTGGCTACAAGAGCAACACCGTCAACAATTTGCGCCTGTGGCAGGCAGAGCCTGTTAGCGGCTTTGATTTTGCTGCGTTCAACGACCAGAATTACAGCGAAGCATTCAAAGCTCGCGATACCGCGGAGGCAATTTCCAGTGTGCTTTACCCCAACGACGACACAGAAGAGGGCAAGCGTCTTAGACTAAAGCAACAATATTTCTTCTCAAGTGCGTCGCTTCAAAGCATTCTTCGCGACTACAAGGCCGCCAATGGCACCGATTTTTCAAAGTTCGCAAGCTGCTTTGCAATCCAGCTTAACGACACTCACCCCACAGTCGCAATTCCCGAGCTGCTGCGCTTGCTAATCTCCTGCGAGAACCTAACCTTTGACCAAGCTTTCCCAATCGTTGTGAACACATTTGCCTACACAAACCACACAATCATGGCCGAAGCCTTGGAAAAATGGGACGTCGGGCTGTTCTGCTCCGTCATTCCCGAGGTATACCCCTACGTGGTAATGCTGCAAAACAAGCTCAAGCAGGATTTGCATAACAAAGGAATAAATGGCGCAGACCAACTGCCCTACTATATCGTGGACGAAGACCGCCGCATACACATGGCAAGAATGGCGATTTACGCAACACATTCCACAAACGGCGTGGCCGCACTGCACACAGAAATTCTCAAGCACGATGCACTGCGCGAATGGTACGCCGTGTACCCTGAACGCTTTTCCAACAAGACTAACGGCATAACGCAGCGGCGTTGGCTTGGCCTTTGCAACCCAGAGCTTTCAGCGTTTATCACAGATAGAATCGGCGACGGTTGGCTCAAAGACTTAACGGAGCTTAAAAAGCTCACACCTTACGCCGATGATGCCGCATCACTAAAGCAATTTGCCGACATTAAGCGACTTCGCAAGAAACAGCTTGCTGATTTTGTTCGTGTGTCTGAAAAAGGCTTTGAGCTTAACGTGGATTCTATTTTCGACGTCCAAGTAAAGCGTCTCCACGAATACAAGCGTCAGCTTTTAAACGCTTTTTCAATCCTAGATATTTATTTTTCCATCAAGGACGGAAGCCTCACCAATTTCACGCCAATCACGTTTTTGTTTGGCGCAAAGTCCGCCCCTGGATATTACCGCGCAAAAGGCGTAATCAAGTATATCAATGAGATTGCGAAAATGGTCAACAATGACGCTGACGTTAAGGATAAACTGCAAGTTTTGTTTGTGCAAAATTATAACGTCAGCTATGCCGAAAAGCTAATTCCAGCCGCTGACGTTTCAGAGCAAATTTCCACCGCAGGCACTGAAGCCTCTGGCACAGGCAATATGAAGCTGATGCTAAACGGCGCTGTGACCCTTGGAACTTACGACGGCGCAAATATTGAGATTGTTGAACAGGCAGGCGAAGAAAATAACTGCATTTTTGGCGCGCGAGTCGAAAACATTCGCGAAATTGCAAACACCTACAATCCAAAAGCCATTTACAACAGCAACCCCCGCATCAAGCGTGTGCTCGATACTTTAATCAACGGCAGCTTTAGCGACGGTCGCACAGGCATGTTCCGCGACTTGTTCGACTCGATTATCGAGGGCGCAAGCTGGCACAAGCCCGACCAATACTATCTCCTGCTCGACTTCGAGCAATATGTCGACTCAAAGCTCAAGGTTTGCCGCACCTACAACGATAGCTCAAAATTTGCCAAGCAATGTCTGCTTAACGTAGCAAATGCGGGCACTTTTTCAAGCGACCGCACCATAAAACAATATGCCCAAGAAATTTGGGGAATATAGATTCTATCCCTTGTTGCGCTTGCCCGTCAATTCCTCGACATCAAGCCTCATCACGCAAACGTGGTTTAGCATTTCGTCGGGGAATTGGAACTCGCGGTCTGGTGCGTATTTGCGCATTACTGCGGCAAGGCCAACCCGCTTTTCGTCTACGTTCTGGAGTACTTGGATTTTTCCAAAGCCCATGACGCTTTCGTAAAGCATTGAATATTGGGCAGCATTTTCATTCGTCACAAGCTGATGTGCACGGTCGAGAGAGAAGCAAGCGTTCGGGTTTTGTGCGATGATGTCAAGCTTTTTCCCGTCCCTTGCACCATGAAAATACATCGTCAGCTTGTCGTTTTCGAAGGTGTAGCCAAAATTTATTGGCACAACGTAGGGCATGTTGTTCTGCGAAAGTCCTAAATTGCAGCTATCACATTTTTCAATAATAGATAAAATGTCTTGCACGTCAGTGAGTTCGCGGTCTTTGCGTCTCATATAATCACTCCTAGTATAATTTTTATATAACTAAACCCAGTGCAATATCTTGCGCTGGGTTTTTGTTTTTATTTTTTCTTGCCTTTTTTGGAGGATGTCACTCCAATTATTGTTACGACAACGGCTGCAATAATTGCAATTGCAATGAAAATCCAGATAAGTCTGCCGCTTGTGTCGCCTGTTTGTGGGTTATCGTTGCCTGCTGCAAATGTAGCGAGGGTTAAGCTTGCGACAGTTGCCGCCGCCCATATAAGTCCAACTAATTTTTTCATATAGTCCTCCTGTGTTTAAAGCTCCTTTTGTACGGCTGTTTTTTCCTTTAGTGATGCGGTGACGTCAATCGCTCTTTGATTCTTGCTTCCGCGAAAACGCAAGGTTAAGTCCCGTTCCTCGGCAACAAATCGTCCGTCAATGAGGGTGTCAATCAAATTAAGCAGTTCAAGAACGGCGGTGTCCATCTCGGACATTGCCATAAGCTCCTCAAAGGTGTAGCCAGAATAACAAAAGACGTCCATTTTTTTCTTGCGAACAGCCTTGACAAGTGGCAAAAGCTCGGCAGCTCGGCTAAACGGCTCGCCGCCAGACAATGTTATCCCTTTAAGAAGTGGGTTTTTGTCAAGCTCCGCCAAAATTTTTTCAATATCACAATCGTAGCCGTCGGAAAACGAGTGGGTTTGCGGATTGTGGCAGCCCTCGCATTTATGTGGGCAACCTTGCGTAAAAACCACAAGCCTCATTCCAGGCCCGTCGACAATCGATTGTTTTATAACACCCGCTATTCTTACTGTTTCCATGAAAATCTCCGCTAAAGCTTATATTTGTTCCATCGGCGTTGTGGTCACGTGCTTCACACGCTCGCTTTCTTCAGCGCGCTTTGCGTTGTTAAAGCGGTCGAGCGTGCCGACAAGGTAGCCAGTGATGCGTCTGATTCGCTCAAACTTGCGGCCACTTTCTTCTGTTCGGTGACATTTGGGGCATTCGTTGCCAATAATTCCGCTGTAGCCGCAAACAGGGTCACGGTCAACGGGGTGATTTATTGAGCCATAGCCTACGCCGCTTTCCTTCATAAAGCGTACAACGCTTTCGAAAGCTTCAAGGTTGTCGCAAGGGTCGCCGTCAAGCTCAACATATGTGATGTGACCTGCATTGGTCATAGCGTGATACGGCGCTTCCAAGCGGATTTTGTCGTAAGCATTGATGGGATAATACACGGGAATATGAAACGAGTTTGTGTAAAAGTCGTGGTTGGTGACTCCCTCAATTACGCCGAAACGTCGACGGTCAATGCCGACAAAACGGCCAGAAAGTCCCTCGGCGGGTGTTGCGATTAGCGTGTAGTTAAAGCCTGTTTCTCTAGCAGCTTTGTCGCACAATGAGCGCATAAAGCCGATAATGTTAAGCCCAAGATTCTGCGCCTCCTGGGATTCGCCGTGATGGCTGCCGATTAGCGCGACTAGAGTTTCCGCAAGTCCAATAAAGCCGACTGTTAGCGTGCCATGCTTTAGCACCTCGCCAATGGTGTCGTCTGGCCCAAGCTTGTCGGAGTCAATCCAAATGCCTTGCCCCATCAAGAACGGGAAATTTCTCACGGTTTTTTGCGCAATTATTTTGTATCGCTCCATAAGTTGGTCAAATACAAGTTCAAGCTTGGCTTCAAGCTCATCGAAGAACAAGTCCACATTCTTGCCAGATTTTAGCGCGATTCT
>JAVBKH010000089.1:0-8128 GCA_031554155.1 Oscillospiraceae bacterium | reverse complement strand
TCGTCTTTGATATGCGATACCGCTTCTTTTAGCGCAATCATCTTATTTTTGCTCATACAAACCCTCCATTATCTGTTATAGTATATCACAAATTTTGGTAGTGACAAAGACTTTAGAAGTTATTGCTTTATTTTTGCTATTGTGATAATGTAATGTGGGGTGTAATTTATGAAGTTTGATTATAGGGGAATTGTTCAAAAAATAAAGACCACGTTGGAGCAAACGTACAAGCGCGCGAATTGCTTCAACGATTTTGCTGTTATTATGCTTGTGGTCGACGTTAGAGTAGGGCATATGCACCGCGCGGAGTACAGTTTAAACGATATTGTCAAGGTTGTGTCGTCGGACAAAAAGCTTGTTATAAACGCTGACGCTATGCTTGAAAAATTTTACCACAAGCTTACAGAGGAAGAAATGCTCCCCGTCAAAGACTTGTATAAAGTCTTCAAGAATTATTGTCAAGACTGCGGAAATTCTTATTTTTCTGATGTCTACCCAATATATGAGGCAAAAGACTTTAAGTTTGACGCGCTGCCAGACGCTTCAGTTTCCACAAGGGAGGTAAACGACCATCTCGCCGACGAAAGCTTTTTAAAAGGGATTATAGCCGTTTGCAACAAGCAGGACACTGTGCGTTGTGATGACTTCTTAATAGGCAGCATACCTTGTTTTACCAATACATTTTACGAGCTTATCACTCGCGAATATATAAGGCAGTTTTCGTCTGGCGTTGTAAACAGCGTGTTTTCGCAGTCAGTGTCGCTGCCTGTGAACATTATTTCAAATGCGGGTGTAAAGTACATGAATTTTTGGGGCAAATCGCTTTCTGCAACGAATGCATATGGAAGGTACGACGATTTTGTGACCAACATAAACAAAATTTCGGAGCTTGCATACGAAAAAAACGAGGCCTTTGGCAGAATAATTTTTTGCGATACTGAATTCCCCGATGAATTCACAATAATCAAGTTTAAGACGCCGTACAAGCTAAGTGGACACAAACTTATTCGCAAGCTATTGCAAATTGTTGACAAAGGCCACTGCCTTGCAGCCACTAGCGACAATATTTACGGAATCATCAGTGAGGAGCAATTACTGGAATTTAGTCAGCAAAGAGACGTTGTTTTTGCTATAAATTTTAAGCGTGAACGCATTTGGAGCATCAGTTACCTTGGACGATTGAGGCAAATTCCTGTTACTGTATTTGAATCTGAATACGAAGGATATAAGTACTCGAGTCAAAAGCTTGATTACTACGAAATTGGCAAAATATTTGATAACTTTACCAAAGACTCAAACTGCGACGTAATTTTTAATATAATAACTTCCGCTATGAGTCAGTCACACGGGACCATGCTTGTCTTTTCAAAGGAGGCAGAATCGGAGACTGAACGTCTCAAAAATACATGCATACCGCTCAAAAAGCCCATAAACCTCGGCGATGACGATAACCACGATTTGGTCTCATTTATTACTTCAATAGATGGAGCTGTGCTCTGCGATGAGACTGGGCTTTGTTACGCTATCGGCGTAATTCTCGATGGCTTTGCCTCGGCGGACGACGATTCGTTCGAGGACATTTCCCGCGGAGCAAGGCATAATTCCGCATATCGCTATCTTAGAGGCAACAAAGGGAAGTGCGTCATAATTGTGGTCTCAGAAGACGGAGACGTATCAATAATTGCATAATGTAATAGCAACAAAAAGCTACATAAACAACTCAAATATTGCGAAATTCTATTGACGATAACTATAATAATGGTATAATAATATTGTTGTGCCATTTTGCGATTATTTAGCTGCGGCATGGCAAAATCAAGCGTTTTTTGAATTGAGGTCTTTTCATGCGATATATTCCCACTAACTGCATACTCCCCGAAGCAGAACTTGCAAAGCCAATTTTAGGGCCTGGCGGCGAGATTTTATTGCATACAGGTGTAAAAATGTCAGCAGCATATATTAAACGACTTGCACAGCTTGGCATCAACGGGGCTTATGTAAACGACCCTATATCGGAGGACTTAGAGATAGTCAACGCTCTTTCTGACGAGTTGCGCGCGCAGGCTGTAAAAAGCATATCCTCCACCTACTCAAAGGCCACGCAAAGCTCGGGCGACAACCGCGCCGCCGCAAGAGAGGTCATGAAAATGGCAGAGTCCATAGTCGATGAAATCCTTTCCCAGGGTGACGTTGTGCTAAACTTGTTTGACCTCAAGGTTTATGATAGTTATACTTTTTTTCATTGTGTTAACGTCACGGTTTTGGCTGTTGTTATCGGAATGGGACTCAATTTAAGGCGCGATAATCTTATCGACCTTGCCAACGCTTCACTTTTGCATGATATTGGCAAAGTTTTCATTAGCAATCACATTATTAACAAGCGCGGCGCGCTTACCGATGAGGAATTTAACATTGTTAAAAAACACCCGCGAGACGCTTACGATTATATCAAAGATAAATTTTTGACACCAGAACTTACAGCTCGCGGCGTACTTGACCACCACGAGCGCATAGACGGCTCCGGTTATCCAGAGAAAAAGAAGAGTACTCAAATTACTGAATATGGCAGAATTATCGCAATTGCCGACGTCTACGACGCACTTGTGTCCGACCGACCCTACCGCAACGGTTGGTTTGCAGTTGAAGCTGTTGAGTATATTCAAGGCGGCGCAGGCAAATTTTTCGACTTCGATATGGTGAGCGTATTCACGCAAAAAGTGGCACCTTTCCCTGTGGGAACCTGTGTTTTTCTTTCAAATGGAGCAATTGGCTTGGTTATGGAAAACTTTGAGGGATTTTCGCAAAGACCTTTGCTAAAAGTATTCAAGCAAGACCAGCAAATGATTGAGCCGTATTATCTTAATCTATGCCAAAATGCTTTTGACATCACGATTGTTGCAACTGTAGCAGTATAAGCTAGGACTTAGAATTTTGACGGAGGGTATTATGAAATTTCTAAACGTAGACGTAAAGGCAAAAAACACACCAGAATTGGATTCGGGATTTATCCCGTTAGGACGCTTTGTTGACGCTTACCTTGAAAACGCGAAAAAGCCGATTTCTGTTGCGGTATTTCGCAATCGCGGGCTTGTATCTGTTTACGACACATTTGTTCATGGAACTGCCGACATGCGCGATGCCGATTTCTATTATATCGACCGTCTTGTCAAGCTGCTCCTTTGGATTAAGGGCGGCGCTAAGGTGGTCATCTACGGTGACGACGAAATTGCAGCGCACATAAAATCGGCATATTCACGCGGAGGAAGCCGCGAGTTTGACTTTGATTTTATGGCAGGAGTTTACGGCAATGAGTTCACAGTCGAGGGCAAACCACTATCTGAAAAAGTTTCGCCTAACGAGGAGACCATTCCCGCAGGCGGAAACTGGAACGGCTGCCGAATTGGTTTTGATGCAGGCGGCAGCGACCGCAAGGTTTCGGCAGTAATTGACGGCGAGGCTGTCTACAGCGAGGAAGTTGTGTGGCTGCCTAAAGTCAACCCCGACCCCGACTACCACTACAACGAAATTGTAGCGGCAATGAAAACTGCTGCCTCCAAAATGCCGAGAGTTGACGCAATCGGAGTAAGTTCCGCAGGAATTTACATCGACAACCAAACTATGGTAGCGTCACTGTTTCTAAAAGTGCCGAAAGATAAGTTTGACGCTAAGGTAAAGGACATTTACATTCGCGCCGCAAAAGAATTCGGCGATGTTCCGCTTGTTGTGGCAAATGACGGTGACGTGACTGCCCTTGCAGGAGCGGCTGACCTTGAAAGCGGAAACGTGCTCGGCATTGCGATGGGAACGTCCGAAGCCGTTGGCTATGTAGATGAGCAGCAGGGAATTACAGGCTGGCTTAATGAGCTTGCTTTTGCACCTGTCGACTGTTCTCCCCAAGCCATGCAGGACGAATGGTCTGGCGACATCGGTTGCGGCGTCAAATATTTTTCACAAGATGGTGTGATTAAGCTTGCAAAGGCCGCAGGCATAGAGCTAAATGAAAACGACACGCCTGCCAACAAGCTCAAGGCTGTGCAAGATGTAATGGACAAAAATGACCCGAAAGCTGCCGCAATTTATCGCTCAATTGGCGTGTATCTTGGCCATACAGTGCCGCTATACTGCAAGTTTTACGAGATTAAGCACATTCTTTTGCTCGGCCGTGTAATGTCGGGCGAAGGTGGCGCGATTATCGTTTCCGAAGCAAAACGTGTGCTGCAAGAAGAATATCATGACATAGCAGGCAAGGTCGAACTAAGTCTTCCAGACGAAAAGAGCCGCCGAGTGGGACAGTCACAGGCCGCCGCAGGATTGCCGATTTTGAAATAACTTAAATCAAAAAGAGCCGCACGACTGCGGCTCTTTTTATGTTTAAGATGAACTTCAGAAATGTAAAAATTATGAATAACACCGCGAATCTATACGATGATTAATACTGCAAATATGCATTTTCTTTAGCAGAATTTTCTGCACCGAGCATGGTAAGCGCCCAAATAACCGCGCCTGCGACGGGCGGTTTAGTTAGGATTGTGAAATCAAAGCAATAATCAGGATTTTGGGCGATTAGATTGCTTTTCAGTGAATCTAAAAGCGCAGGGTGCTCGGATTTTACGAAAACAGAGCCTGCAAGAACAATGTGAACGTTGTCGTTTTTTGCAAACTCAAGTTCATTTATCATGCAGCTAATTCCGCCGACATAGTTTTCGGCAACATCTGAAAGCAGCTTTAAGGCGACTTTGTCGCTTTGCTCGGCAGCTTGGAATATCAAGCGATTAGCAGCGCCGACTCTAAAGGTGCCGTCTGAAATTTTTTGAGCTAAAGCATCGGTAAAATCGTATTTGCTTGAAATATTTAGCTCATTAAACAAAAGCTCGGTCAAAATTGTAGCCTCTCCACCGCGAAAAAGTGAGCGATACACCGATGCAATCATGGCGCGACCCATCTCGCTGCCGCCGCCTTTATCGTCTGAAAGTGGGCCAACGCCCCCAATTTGCAGCATTTTTCCATTAGGGCCAATGCCAGCAATTGTCGAGCCTGTGCCATTAATAGCGCAAATTCCAACGCTGTCCGACACTGCCGCAGGTATTCCCAAAAAAGCGTCGTTGCAAAGCGTGAAGTTTACAAATCCCAGCTTTTTGAGCATTTTTGAGACTATAATATTCTGCTGTTTTGTGTCAACTCCTGCAAATCCAAAAACGCTGTATTCGACGTCGCGTGGGGTTAGCTCATGTTGCTTGAGTGCAGGCAAAATAAACTGCCCAAGCTCGCATTCTAGCTGCTCGAATGAGCCTTCCATGCATTCGTGATTAAGCGTTCCCCACTCGGCGAAGTTGATTTTGTTGCCGCTACTATCGTGCAGCGAAAGATGGCTTTTGCTACCACCAACGTCCATTCCCAGTACTAATTTTTCCATTTTTTCACCTTTTAATGATGTTATTTAAAGTTAGGCAAAAATGTTGCGTTTGCCGCAAGCATTTCGTCTAGGCAAGGCTTGGCGCGGTCGTAGTCGCCGATTAATGGGTGCACCATCATGGCGGCCAAGGCGTCGGAGCGGCTGCCGCTCAAAGCGGCCTTAACGGCAAGCTTTTCGTAAGACTTCACCGCGCGAATTAGTCCCACAATATACTCGTCCTGTTTGGCTGTTACTGGAACAGGAATCGCACCATTGCGACCTACTTTGCACTTCACCTCGACCACGTCGCTATCGTCGAGGAACGAAAGTGAGCCATTATTTTTCACATTTACAACATGATATTCTTGCTTGTCGTTTTCTATCGCGTCAACGACAGAAACTGCTGCGGTGGAGTAAAGTGCGCCGCCGCGAGACGCAAGCTCTGCTGGTTTTTCGTTTAAGCTTGGATTTTTGTACTGTTCGAACAGTTTTTCCTCAAGCTCAACGCAGATTTCGCCGCGAGTTTTTTCGGCATCAAGGCACTTTTTGAGTTGTGCCTCTCGCATGTAAAAATAGCTTAAATATGACGACGGAATCGCGGGAATGGCTTGAAGCAGTTCGTCGCTATAGGTGAAAGAGGGTACGTTTTTCATAACAGAGCCATCTTTTTTTAGTCCGCCCAAAACATTTTCACCATTTTGAGTTACAGCGGTAATCCAGCTAAGGTGGTTTAGCCCCACATAATCGTATTCAAAATCACGTGTGCCAATAGTTTTCTCAATTTCCGCAAGCATATTGATTGGGCAGTTGCAAAGTCCAATGGTTTTAACCTTTGTGTGGTTTATAAGTGCTTCCGCCACAATTCCACTTGGATTTGAGAAGTTGACAAGCCATGCGTCAGGCGCAAGTTTTTCGATTTTTTTAGCAATGTCAAGCATGACAGGGACAGTGCGAAGCGCATTCATAAACCCGCCTGCACCAGTAGTTTCTTGGCCTAAAAGCCCGTGTTTAAGCGGGATTCTTTCATCACGAATACGTGCTGCCATTTCGCCCACGCGAATTTGGCCGAAAACATAGTCAGCACCGTCGATAGCTTTGTCAAGGTCGGAAGTCAAAACAAATTCACCCTTGAAGCCGTTAGCTTCAAGCATCCGCTTTGCAAGCCCGCCAACAACTTCAAGTTTAGGCATATTTATATCGACCATGTAGAACGATTGGAAATCAAGGCTTTCCCGCCGAGCAATAAAACCCTCGATAAGTTCGGGGGTATAGGTGCTGCCTGCACCTATGATTGCAGCTTTTAATTTACGCATATAATCCCACTTTCGTAATTAATATTATATAATTGGTATATCTAATTATATAGACTTGAGTTGATACAACGCCATCTCTGAACCATCTTCAAGATTATAGTGGTCAAGCTTGAAGCCTAGTTTTTCAAGCAAATGAACGGACCGTTGATTTGCCGAGTTCAAGTGTGCTGTTATTTTTGTAAATCCAAGTTGCTTGAAGCCGCATGTTATAATAGCCGCTACAGCTTCGCGCATGTAGCCGTTGCCTTGAAAATCTGGCAAGCAATCATAGCCTACTTCGACAGTATAGCCCTCATCAGTGAGATTCCAAAAGCAGCAAGTGCCAATGAATTCACCAGTTGAACCTAGAAAAATCGACCACACTGTGCACTCATTTCGGGAGTTCATTCCCTCAATTTTCGAAATATATGCGTGTGCTTCATCAATAGTTTGGTACGGCTTAATTCCTGTATATCTCACAATTGAAGAGTTACTGCGAAGTGCAAAAATGCCTTCAACATCAGATGCATCAAGCATTTTCAAGCGCAGACGTTCAGTGCTAAGTTCTTGATATTCAAAGAAATGTACAAAATTCATCGCAATGTCCTTTTTGAGCCGTAATCGCAATATTCCTGCACAATACATTCGTTGCACTGTGGGTGTCGTGCCTTGCACACGGCTCTGCCATGTAACACCATGCGGTGGCAAAAGTCGTTAGATTTTTTTAGGGGGAGAATGGCGCGAAGTTGTTTTTCAACTATTGTTGCATTTTTCGAATCAGTTAGCCCCAGTAAATTTGTGATTCGAATGCAGTGTGTGTCGCAAACTACGGCAGGCTTGCCGTAAACGTCGCCCACAATAAGGTTCGCGGTTTTACGTCCCACTCCAGGCAGCTTCAAGAGTTCATCAAGGTCGTCTGGTACAATGGAGTTGTATTCATCTATGAGCAGCTTGCACGTTGCAACAATATCACGTGCCTTTGTATTGCCAAGTCCGCATGGACGCACAATGTTGGCGATTTCTTCCACATCAGCAGCGGCGATAGATTCAAGCGTTGGAAAGCGCGAAAACAAATCCTTTGTCACAATATTGACGCGCAAGTCAGTACATTGGGCAGCTAATCGCACTGAAATCAGCAATTCGTATGGCTTTACATAATCAAGCGAGCAAATTGCGTCGGGATACTCGCGTTCGAGTGCCTCAATTATATAAGGAATGCGCTTGTTTTTGACCATATTGTAACTGACTCCTATATAATTTGTATTGCAAATTAAGCAAAAATTATTTCAATTCAGCAATAGTAACGCCTGATTCGCCCTCGCCATAGACACCAGCGCGATAAGTTCTCACTGAGCGATGCTTCTTCAAACGCGCTCCAATTGCGGCTCTAAGAACTCCTGTTCCTTTTCCGTGAATAATTGTCACAGTCTTAATGCCAGTCAAA
>JAVBKH010000167.1:0-4889 GCA_031554155.1 Oscillospiraceae bacterium | reverse complement strand
ATTGATACTGACGGTCTTTATCTTAGAATTGAGCGAAGCCTTACAAGCGTTGAAAGGCTTAAATTTTGGAGTGGCAACCTCATAAACTGGTACGACACCGTGACGCTTGACACATTAAAGCCAGAGTTCGTCTCCACCGTTGACAGCGGCAATTTTATTTGCTGTCTAGTCGCGCTAAAAGAAGGCTTGCGGGAATTTCTCGCGGAAAAGCCCGCATTTTCCTCTTTGATTAGACGAATCGAAGCTTTAATTGAACAGGCAGACCTCACAAAATTTTACGATACCCGCAAAAAGCTTTTCTCAATAGGCTTTGATGTTGAAAACGACCGCCTTGTGGACTCCCACTACGATTTTTTGATGAGCGAGGCAAGGCTCACAAGCTATTTTGCTGTGGCGAAAAAAACTGTTGGCAAAAAGCATTGGGGCGCGCTAAACCGCACAATGTCCCGCAGTGGCTCTTTTGCAGGTGCGGTGAGCTGGACTGGCACCATGTTCGAGTACTACATGCCGCACCTGCTTTTGCCGATTTACGACGGCTCACAGCTTGGTGAAGCACTGACCTACTGCCTGCTTTGCCAAAAGAAGCGCGCTAAAGCGCAAAACGTACCGTGGGGAATCAGCGAAAGCGCGTTTTACGCCTTTGACAACAACCTCAACTACCAGTACAAGGCCCACGGCGTGCAAAAGCTCGGCGTAAAGCGATACCTTGACCGCGAGCTTGTCATCTCGCCGTATTCCACGTTTATAACAATTCCTTTTAACCCTAATTCTTCTATGGCAAATCTCAAAAAATTGCATGAGCTTGGGGTTTATGGGCGTTATGGCTTTTTTGAGGCCGTGGACTTCACAAGTGAGCGCGTAGGCACAGGAGCGCTTGCCGTTACACGAAGCTACATGGCGCATCACATTGGAATGAGTATGGTTTCAAGCTGCAACGCGCTGTTTGAAAACCGTATGCAGGAGCGATTTATGAAGGACAACTATATGAATTCTGCAAGAGAATTTTTGCAGGAAAAAATTTCAAAAAGTACCGTGATTTACGACGAGCTGAAGCAAACCGAAAGCAGAAGCGAAAAGCACGAGCGACCTAAAATCAAAGAAGAAACCGCCGCAATTTACCCCCAAGCTCCACGTTGTTCGCTGCTTACAAATGGCGAAATTACAGACATCTTGACCGACACAGGCGCAGGGTATCTCAAATTTGGCGGCGTTGATTTAACGCGGCGCAGCGACGATTTGTTGCGCAGACCACAGGGCATAGTCACGCTTGTGAAGGTGGGCAGCGACATTATCTCCGCAACGAAAGCGCCCTTTTATGACGCTGGCGTGGCCTACAGCATGGAGCAGGAGGAACACTCCGTCACGTATTACGCCAAGAAAAAGCAGCTTGAAATTGGCGTTCGCTGCATGATTCACCCCACAATCTCCTGCGAGCAGCGTCAAATCGTGGTAAAAAACGATTCCTCTGCCAAAAAGCAGGCGCAAATGCTGATTTACTTCGAGCCTGTTTTGTCGGCATATTCTGACTACAACGCGCACCCTGCCTACTCCAAGCTCTTCGTCACAGCCAGGTACGACAGCGGCAGCAAAACTTTGATTTACACCCGCCGCAACCGCGACGCGACTAGTGACATGTTCTTGACTGTCGGATTTTTGGAGGACACAGACTTTGTTTTCGAGACCTTGCGCGAGAACCTAATGAGCGCGCCAAACGGCCTTGACGACTTGAGAAAATTCCATGAAAAGCCCTTCTCTGGCGGTAGCGGAGTGCCAGACGCTTGCTGCGCGCTTCGCTTAGAAATGAGCTTAGCCCCCAATTCGCAGCAACAGGCGACCTTGATGCTTGCCGCAACCCGCACAGAGGCCGAGGGAATTGCAGCAATAATTTCCATGCGCAAGTTTGGCATGATGGAAGCGAAAAATGCGTCAATCTCGCCGCTTTTAGGCGATTCACTAGAGGGCAGACTTGGCGGCAGCATGTTGGGCCAGCTTTTGTTCACGCGCGCTGCCTGTGAGGAAAATTCCGCAGAAAAGGCCGCCAACAATCTTGGACAAAGCTCGCTTTGGGCTACTGGAATTTCTGGCGACGTGCCAATCGCTTTGATTGAACTGGCCGATGACTTCGACGACCTGACGCCGCAATGCTATATTCGGCTTCACTCCTCGCTTCGCAGCCTAAAAGTGGAGTTTGACTTGTGCATTATTTACGACGACGACGCTTCACGGGATAAGCTGATGTCGATAATCGAAAAGCACAGCGTGACGAGCATAGTCGGCACACGCGGCGGCCTGTTCCTCTTGCAGCGGTCGTCGCTCTCGCCAGAAATGTTGACGCTGCTTAAAGCTACAGCGCGCCACACGTTGACGAAAGCCCCATACTCGCTACCTGCCTACGAATACCGCCCAATACGAATTAATTCAGTTGCGCCTACCCCACTGCCGCAAGGCTTGGAGGTAAACGGCGGCGTGTTCGCGGAAAATCGCTTTTATGTAGAACGCAAAACCCCGCTACCGTACTCTCACCCCCTTGCAAATCCGCAGTTTGGCACGCTTGTTTCCGATTCCGCCCTTGGCTTTACTTGGGCGATAAATTCCCGCGAAAATAAGCTTACCCCTTGGTACAACGACATTTGCACAGACAACAGCGGCGAGCTTTTGGTGCTTTGCGAAAAGGACAAGTTTTGCGACCTTGTTAAAGGCTCGCGCGCTTCTTTTTGTGACGATGACGCGGTTTATTGCGGAAACACGGATTCTTTTGAGAGCAAAGTCACCGTACGCGTTGCAGCAAAAGGCTTTGCAAAATTTGTTGATGTTGAACTGAAAAACCGCGCAAATTCCTCAATTGATGTTAGCCTCGCCTATTATATTGAGCCTGTGCTCAACGTAAACCGTGACACTGCACGGCACATTCGAGCAGCACATCACGGCAACGCAATTTTGCTGGGCAACCCTTACAACACGTCCGCCCGTGGATTTGCAGCGCTCACCTGCGAAAGCGGAGGCGATGTTGTTTTGATGAACGACCGCACCGCGTTCTTGTGCGGCAAATGGGATAACTGCGCACTCGTCCCTCAAAACGACCCATGCGCCGCCGTAATTTTGAACACGCAGATTGCAGCGTCTGAAACATTGACTATAAGATTTGTTTTAAGCTTTGGCGTGACGGAAAAATCAGCGCTGTTTATTCCAAGCGACAAGCCTGTTGAAAAAATCCAGAACAGCTTCACCTTTGAAACACCAGACGCTCATTTAAACGCATTCCTAAACGGGTTTGCACTGCATCAAATTTTAGCTTCGCGTGTGCTTGGTCGCTGCGCATTTTATCAATGCGGCGGAGCTTACGGCTTTCGCGACCAGCTTCAAGATGTCTCGGCATACCTATTAATAAAGCCGCAGCTCTGCCGAAGGCATATCGTCCGCTGCTGCTCGGTGCAATTTGAGGAGGGCGACGTTCTCCACTGGTGGCACAGGCTACCAAAAAGCGGTGCAGGCATCAAGGGCGTGCGGACACGCTTTTCTGACGATTTGCTGTGGCTGCCGCTGACCGTCTCCGAATATGTCGAAAAAACAGGCGACGCGTCCATTCTCGATATTGGCGTGAATTACCTCACAGCGGAGCAGCTACGCGACAACGAGCATGAAAAATATATTTCGCCTACTCGCGGCGACTTGCGCGAAGATGTTTTTTCCCATTGCCGCCGCGCAATTGAGCGTGCTCACAAGCTTGGCGAAAACGACCTGCCTTTGATTGGCTGCGGCGACTGGAACGACGGTTTTTCCTCCGTTGGTTTAGGCGGGCGCGGCACAAGCGTGTGGCTTGCAATGTTTTTGAGCCGCACCCTCGTCAAGTTCGTGGAGCTTTGCAAGCTTCGCGGTGAAACCGAGCTTGCAATAAAATATTCAACTTGGTCGGAGCATCTAAAAAGGGCTGTTGACCTCGTTTGTTGGGACGGAAAATGGTATGTTCGCGCCTTTTACGACAACGGCGCGCGCATGGGCAGCCACGACAGCAGCGAATGCCGCATTGATTTGCTGCCACAAAGCTTCGCCGTTTTGTCGGACATGCCCGACAAGCAACGCGTAACTACCGCGCTTGAAAGCGTGTTGTCCGAGCTTGTTGACTACAATTTGCGGGTAGTCAAGCTTTTTGAAAAGCCGTTTTATCGCTGCCGTGAAAATCCTGGCTATGTCAAGGCTTATCCCGCAGGAATACGCGAAAACGGCGGACAGTACACTCACTCGGCGGTGTGGCTTGCAATTGCATTGCTCAAATTTGGTAACACAGACGAGGCCCACAAAATCTTGGAGATGCTAAACCCCGCTAACCGCGCCACTTTCCCCGACCTGTACGAAAAATACAAGCTTGAGCCATTTTATATGGCGGCGGATATTTACACCAACTCAAGCGCACAAGGTCGCGGCGGTTGGAGCACCTACACTGGCGCAGTAAGCTGGTATTATCGCGCAATTCTGGAGTATATGTTCGGCCTAAAGCTTCGCGGTGACTGCATTTATCTTCACCCCAAGCTGCCTAGCGTTTGGTTTAAAATGCGCCTTAACGCCGTGATTTCGGGCACAAGTCTAAATATCTTAATTACCCGCGGCGAAGAATCCAAGCTGCTATGTGACGGCTTGCCCTGCGAAAAAATAAGGTTGGACAAAACGTCCCACAACATCGAAGTAATTATTAAAAACTAAGGTTGGAAATTAAAGTCAATTGTGGTATACTATTACAATTAAAATATTACACGAGGAGTTGACGTGATGAGCGATAAGCTCAACGGGCTTAAACGAGAAAAAATTGGAGAAAAAATTCATATAAGCCACATAATAGACCCAAAATTCAAGCACAACCGACTTTCGGTGAATTTTGTTATGCCGCTTAGCCG
>JAVBKH010000095.1:0-5216 GCA_031554155.1 Oscillospiraceae bacterium | reverse complement strand
AAAAGAATAATGCTTGGTGACTTGCAACCGCTACATATACATGAATTTTACCAAAGCATTTTGGTCGAGGGCAAAACTACAAACACTGTCATTCATTACCATGCTGTAATCAGAAAAGCTCTCAATCAGGCGTTTAAGCTTGGAATTATCCCAAGCAATCCTGCGGATAGGGTAGACCGCCCTAAGAAAAACAAGTTTACAGCAGGGTATTACACGCAAGACGAAGTCGCAATCTTGCTTGAAGCCACTAGCGATGACCCATTAAACATAGCAATTTTTATCGGTGTATATTACGGACTGCGCAGGAGCGAGGTGCTTGGCTTGCGCTGGAGTGCGATAGACTTTGACAACAAAACAATCTCGGTAAACCACAAGGTTGTAGAACTTGATGTAAACGGCGAATTTATTCCAGTAGGGCTTGACACTTTAAAAACTGCTTCAAGCCATCGCACATTGCCTATGGTCGAGGAAGTCGAAAAACGGCTTATTGAAGAAAAGAATAAACAGGAATTCTTCAAAAAGTTATTCAAGAAAACATATTGCAAAGATTGGAACGGATATGTGTGCCTCGACCAGCAGGGGAAAATCCTGCGACCAAATTATGTGTCGGAACACTTTGCGTGGATACTGCAAAAATATGGGTTGCGCAAAATTCGCTTCCACGACCTCCGTCATACATGCGCAAGCTTCTTGGGTCAAAACAAAATCCAGATGAAGCAGATTCAAGAGTGGATGGGGCACAGCGACATTGGCACAACTGGAAATATTTACGCACACCTTGATTTTGACTCCAAGCTTGAAAGTGCAGATGCCATTAGTAGCTTTATACGGGGCGGTAAAGAGAACAAAGATGGCAAGAAAGGCAAAGAAAAAACCGCATAAACGTGATGTTCATACGGTTTTGGCGGAGAGTTAGGGATTCGAACCCTAGGTGAGTTACCCCACATAGCATTTCGAGTGCTACACCTTCGACCACTCGGACAACTCTCCAAAAAAATATTAAATTTTGCAAAGTGTTAGAAATTTGTTAGAAAAACGCTAAATTATGAAAACCTTAATCGCTGAATATCCGCTAACAGAGCCAATCTACACAAGAAAACCACGCTTCGACCACCTAGATTTCGAGTGCTACACCTTCGACCACTCGGACAACTCTCCAAATATGCGACTAAGTTATTCTATCAAAATATTCTGCGATAGTCAAGAATAAATCTTGACAAAGAAAGTTTTTGCATCTAAACTAATATAAAAAATGAAATGAGATAGTTTATGCAAAAACTTATTGGTTATATGCGAAAGGCAATAACGGATTATTCTATGCTTGCGGACGGTGACAAGGTTGCTGTTGGGTTAAGCGGGGGGAAGGATTCTGTTGCGCTGCTTGTCGGACTTTGCCGTTTGCGTGAGTTTATCGGAATAAAGTATGAGGTTATGGCGATTACTATTGACCCTTGCTTTGATAATGTTCAAACGGACTATTCTCCGATTGAGCGGCTTTGCGAGAGTTTAAATGTGCCGTACATAATTCGCAGAAGTGACTTGGGCGACATAATCTTTAATCAACGCAAGGAGAGCAACCCTTGCAGTTTATGTGCGAGAATGCGCCGCGGTATGCTGCATGATTTGTGCAAAGAGCATGGCGCGAACAAACTTGCGTTAGGGCACCACTACAACGATGCTGTTGAAACTTTGGTGATGAATCTTTTTCACGAGGGGAGAATTGGTTGCTTTCAGCCTGTGACATATCTTTCTCGTAAAGACTTGACGATGATTCGCCCTTTGGTTTTAGCACCTGAAAAAGACGTAATTTCTGATGTAAAGCGTAACAACTTGCCAGTAGTTAAAAGCAAATGTCCTGTTGACGGAGCTACTTCACGCGAGGAGATTAAGGGCTGGCTTGTCGAAATGGAAAAAACAAAATATCCTGGTCTAACCAAGCGGCTGTTTGGTGCAATGAAAAGAAGCCACATAAATGGTTGGTAATGAATTTACCATAAATTAGTTGAGCATAATAGATGGGTAGGCACTTTGCCTGCCCATTTTTGTGTAAAGTTGTAGACTTTACACTATAAGTTAGGGTGAAATAATGTTGGGAAAATTAATTGAAATTGTTGATGTGTATAAGGTTTATAATCCTGGTGAATTTGAAGTCCGCGCACTAGATGGTGTTTCGCTTGCAATTGGGCGTGGGGAATTCGTCGCAATTGTCGGCAATTCTGGGTCTGGCAAGTCAACACTAATGAATATGCTTGGCTGCCTAGACATGCCAACATATGGTAAATATTTCCTAGATGGCAGCGAAATCTCTAACCTATGCGATGATGTTTTGTCTGCAATTAGAAATAAGGAGATTGGCTTTATTTTCCAAGGCTTTAACTTGATACCTAGCATGAATGCACTTGAAAACGTCGAGCTACCATTAATGTATCGAGGGCTTAGGCGAGAGGAACGCAGACGCTTGGCCACTGACGCTTTGCAACGGGTTGGTCTTGAGTCTCGGATTAATCATTTGCCCGCACAAATGAGCGGAGGCCAACAACAACGAGTCGCGATAGCGCGAGCAATTGCAGCTAAGCCTCCGATAATACTTGCAGATGAGCCGACAGGCAACCTTGATTCTAACTCTGGCAGCGAGGTTATGCAAATTTTGGGCGAGCTTTGGCAAGACGGCAAAACCGTAATACTAATCACTCACGATAACGAAATTGCATCGCAGACAGGGAGAACCGTACATGTGCATGACGGTAAAATAATTCACGACACTAGAAACTACACATCACAAATTGAAAAGCCAATTGGGGTTTAAAATCCCTCTGGCAAAGGCTTACCGCAATGTGGGCATGATTTACCGTGGTCTTGTGTTTGTGGTGCAGCAACTTCAGCTGGAGCAGAAGCTCTAGCCGTTTTTGCGGCTTCAGCATCAAGCTTTTTTTGAAGTTCTGGGTCAACCTTGAGTTGTCCCCAAGATACACGTCCCATATCAACGCGACATTGTGGGCAGATAGCGTCATATTCAATCGGGACGTTGCCAGGTGCATATTTAACGTCAGTCTTAATCAAATCTTTTTCGGTTAGGTAGGCGGTACATTTTGGGCAAAACATTATAATTTCCTCCAAATTAATAGATAAATATTGTTGCAATTTTTTAATTTTTTAAATTTGTGCAGCTCTCTAATATTAACACAAACCTTTTAAAAATGGAATACTTTTTTTCATTTTTAAAAACTATTTTTTAAACTCACCTGACCTTGTATACTCAAATCCACAGGCAAAATCTTTAGGCGAAGCTAATGTATATAAATCTGTGGACAAAGCCTCAAGATAAGCAAATCGCTGACAATTGACACCTTGCGCGCGCAAGTCGGCCAAGCTAGTCGAAAGTGGTAATGTGCAGCCTTTTTTTATATCGGTCAAAAGCTCGCGTCCTGCTTCATTAAAGCCGAGTACGCGCACGTAGGGCGGCAAAGTTTCGCTGTCAATCGCTGTAATCCCCAAAAATGCCGACAAAATAAGCCTGCGTATTCGAGCCATTGTATAGCGCTTAGTTTTAAGTTGCAGCATTAATTCATCTAAAGTTGTTGACTTGCGAATTGCAGCATACATGCGGTTGTGCAGCCCCTCTGAAATATCTGGCAGCATCTCAAGTTCTTGTATACTTAGTCTACGCAAATGCGCTAAAATTGCGACCTCAAGCTTGCTTGCATCAGTAGGGTAGAGGCCTTGATTTATAGAATCTGAGTAAATTTCAGCGGCTTGCTTTGGTACATGCTCACTCAAAAGTTCAAAGCTGCCGCTGTTTGCACGGAGGTATGACGCGCTTGCAAAGCCTGCATCAATATCTGTGGAATCATGGTCTACGCCGATTCGTTTAATTGTAAAGGCTTTTGCCTTTAGCCCTTGTTTTTCAGCTTCACTAAGGTATTCAATTGCAAGATTGTTGTTCGGTTTCGAAAGCTTGGAGGATAAATCCTCGCCAAAAATTTCCTCGACAGCAAGCTCACGGGCTTTTGCAAATGTAATACCAAGCTTTAAGTTTTCCCGCATTTTTTCTATCACATTTTGATTTTCGATAACTGAAGCAAGCTTCTGCAAGCTCGATACTTCGCCGCTTTCGCTGCCAAAGGCGAGAGTGTCCACGCAACCTAACGAATTTAGCAAGTAAATTGCACCTTTTGCGAAGCGTTGTGCAGTTGCCACTGCCGAAGAAACAGGCAGCTCAATTATTAAATCAGCACCGCAAGCAAGTGCTGCACGGGCGCGAATTGACTTGTCGGTTATCGCAAGTGAACCGCGCTGAACAAAGTTTCCGCTCATCACGCACACAATTTTTTCGCTGCCAGCATCACGCGCAGCCTGTATCAAAGCGTGGTGTCCGTTATGAAACGGATTGAATTCTGCAATTATTCCGCAAATCGGCATAACTAAAGCGCACATCCCTCTTGCATTTTTTACCATAATGTAATAATATATAAAAGGTATTGCAAAGTCAAGAAAACGGAATTTGAAAGGATTTAGTCAATGAATATTTTAGTTATCAACGCAGGCAGCTCCTCACTTAAATATCAGCTTGTAAATATGACCGATGAGAGTGTGCTTGCAAAAGGTATTTGCGAGAGAATTGGTATTGGCGGCTCAATCACGCACAAAGCAGGGGATTACGCCGACACCCACGAAATTGATTTCCCAACCCATGCCGAAGCTTTTAAAGAGCTTGTGCGCTTGCTTTCCACAGGTGAACATGCTGTTATCTCAAGCATGGACGAAATTAACGCAATCGGTCATCGCGTTGTTCAAGGTGGCGAGGGCTTTACAGCGTCCGCGCTTATCACCGAAGATATGCTGAGAACCGTTGAAAGCTTCAGCGAGCTTGCGCCTTTGCACAATCCCGCGAACATCATGGCCATTAAGGCTTGCCAAAGTGTTTTTGCGGCTTCTGTTCCACAGGTTGCCGTTTTCGATACTTCATTCCACCAGACATTGCCTAAAAAAGCTTATATGTATGCTATTCCTTACGAAATGTATGATAAATATAGAATTCGCAAGTACGGTTTCCACGGCACAAGCCACCGCTATGTTTCCGCAAGACTTGCAGAAATTCTCGGCAAACCAATGTCAGAGCTTAAAATTATCACATGCCACCTTGGCAACGGCTCGTCACTTGCAGCAATTGACTGCGGCAAATCAGTCGACACCACAATGGGCTTTACTCCTCTTGA
>JAVBKH010000229.1:0-5937 GCA_031554155.1 Oscillospiraceae bacterium | reverse complement strand
GCTGTGGAAGACGAACGAGGGCTACTTGTAGACATTGGCTTATAGGAAGGCTCATTGCCGCCAAAACCCGTTAGGCCGCCGCCGCCAACATTCTTGAGTCTGAATTGGGCGATAAGCTGTTGCAACAAGGTTGCTTGGCCGCTCATTTCTTCAGACGCTGCTGCGCTTTCTTCTGCGGTTGCGCTGTTTTGTTGTACAACCTGCGAAACTTGGTCGATAGCTTCACTAATTTGGGCGATGCCAGTTGACTGCTCGGCAGATGATTTTGCAATTTGAGCAATCAGCTCGCTGCTGCGAAGAATGCCAGCAACGATTTGTTGCAGAGATTCAGAAGTTTCTGCGGAGATTGAAGCACCTTGCTCGGCTTTTTTAATAGAGCTTTCGATAAGCTCATTTGTATTTTTGGCAGCTTCAGCGCTCTTGGCAGCAAGGCTGCGAACTTCATCAGCAACAACTGCGAAGCCTTTACCGTGTTGGCCTGCGCGAGCAGCTTCAACAGCCGCATTAAGTGCAAGAATATTGGTTTGGAAAGCAATGTCGTCGATAATCTTGATGACCTTGCCGATTGATTTGCTTGATTCGTTTATTTCTTGAACAGCCTGCATCATTTGTTCCATTTGGCGGCTGCCTTGCTCTGCGCTTGACTTAATTGTTTCGCCTAGGTCGCGGGCTTCATTTGCAGTGCCTGCGTTTTGCTTGGTTTGAGATGCAATTTCAGCAACGGAAGCACTAAGCTCTTCAACTGTGGCAGATTGCTCGGTTGCGCCTTGTGCAAGAAGCTGCGCACCGTCAGCAATTTGAACAGAGCCAGAAGAAACTTGGTTGGAGGAGCTGTTGATTTCAGCAAACATCTTGTTTAGGCTGTCTTGAGTCTTTACAAGGGAAATGCCAAGAACGTCCTTATCGCCAAGTGTTTTGATGTTGCCCGTCAAATCTCCATCAGCAATTGTGGTAAGAGCTTCAGCCGTGCGAGTAATATGCTCAATTAGCACCTTGAACGATTTAACAGTCATGCCAACCTCGTCCTTGTAGGAAGCGTCCTTGTCGACCTCGGCCTTTAGGCTAGGCGCAATGGTAAGGTCTCCTGTGCCGCCAACTTGGTCCATTAAAATGTTCATGCGTTTGACTGGGGAGCTTATAATTTTAGATATATAAACACCGAGAATCATAGCAATGATGATACCGATGAAAGAAACGACTAGCATAATCGCAAACATGGTGTTTGCCAATATCGTGTTATCATCACTATTTTTTGATGCTGCCTCTACTTTAATTTCCATGCATTTTGTAAAGTTGTCAACCATGCGGTTTGTGGCATCGGTAGCGGCGGCCATGTCAACCTTTAGTTCTTCCATGGACTTGCCTGCCACTGCGCCTTGATAAACCTTGTTGAGGATAGGCTTAAAGGTATCGAAATAATCCTTCTTAGCTTCGTCATACAAACGTCTTGCCTCTGGATTTACGATTGTGGCGTCATATTCGGCGAGGTATTGCTCAAATTTGGCAATACGTTCCAAAACGTCTGTATTAATTGTTTTAAGGGCTTCTTGGTTGCCTGTTTCAAGTATTGCATTGCGAAGCTGAACGCGCATTCTCTGTGAATACTCAATGACTTTGGATATTGTTGGAATTGGTTTTGACTGAACCTCATAAGCTTGCGTGTAGCTGTTGTCAATGGTCTTGATGCCGACAATTCCGACAATTCCGACGATTGTAGTGATTACCGAGACGATTGAAAAGCTGAGAATGAGTTTTACCGCGATTTTCAAGTTTTTCATTATTTTACCCCCACATTTTTAGCGATTAAGAGAAATTGTGCCAAGAACCGATTTGTCAAAAAAACTAGATATATTATAATTTATAAAATTGGCACTTGTCAATATAATATCGCTGTTGTTTCAAAATTTACTTATATTGGTTGGCAATAACACAAAAGCTTTTACCTTAAAAAAAGGTGTCGCAGCTTTAAACTGCGACACCTATAGAGACTATTTTCCGAGAATTCTTTTGAGGTCGTCCTCTGGGGTGGTAATTGGCGTAAGACCAAAGTTTTCTCTAAGATAGCTGTATACATTTGGTGAAACAAACGCGGGCATTGATGGCCCTAAAATAATGTTTTTGATTCCTAAATGCAGTAATGTCAACAAAATGCAGACAGCCTTTTGTTCGTACCATGAAAGCACCATTGAGAGCGGCAATTCGTTAACGCCGCACTTGAAAGCTTCAGCAAGTGCAACGGCAACCTTGATTGCGGAGTAAGCGTCGTTGCATTGGCCCATATCCAAGATGCGAGGCAGGCCGCCAATTTCGCCAAGGTCAAGGTCGTTGAATCTGAATTTTCCGCAGGCCAAGGTTAGAATCATTGTGTCGCTTGGAGTTTGCTTTGCGAATTCAGTGTAGTAGTTGCGGCCAGCTTTTGCGCCGTCGCAGCCACCAATTAAGAAGAAGTGCTTGATTGCACCAGACTTAACAGCGTCAATTACCTTGTCGGCAACTCCAAGAACTGTGCCGTGACCAAAGCCTGTTGTCAAGGTTGTGCCGCCGTTAATTCCTGTCATAGGGTGATTTTCGGGGTAGCCGCCAAGTGCCAAGGCTTTTTCAATTACAGGGGTAAAGTCTTTTTCATCTCCAATATGAACCATGCCAGTGTATGCGACAACAGCCGTTGTGAAAATTCTGTCGCGGTAGCTATCCTTGACAGGCATCAGGCAGTTTGTTGTGAACAGAACAGGTGCAGGAATATTTGCAAATTCTGTCTGCTGGCTCTGCCATGCTGTGCCAAAATTGCCTTTAAGCTGCGGGTATTCCTTTAGCTTGGGGTAACCGTGAGCAGGCAACATCTCGCCGTGGGTGTAAATGTTAACGCCCTTGCCTTTGGTTTGCTCTAACAAAAGCTTGAGGTCGTGCAGGTCGTGCCCGCTAATAACGATGAAAGGCCCTTTTTCAATTTCCATAGGCACAGTTGTGGGAACAGGAGTGCCGTAGCTTTCGGTATTTGCTTTGTCAAGCAGAGCCATGCAAGCCAAGTTGACCTTGCCTGTTTCCATAACGAGTGGCAACAGCTCGTTCATGCCAGCTTTTTCGTCGCTGATTGCTGCAAGTGCAGTGAAGAAAAATTTGCTGACTTCATCGTCGGTGTAGTCGAGAGCAAATGCGTGTTGAGCATAAGCCGCCATACCGCGAAGGCCAAACAAAACCAAGGATTTGAGCGAGCGAATGTCCTCGTCGGCTTCCCAGATATTTTTCATATCGTAGTCTGGCACACCTGCGTTTACTTCGGCAAGATTTGTGCGGGCTTTGCGTGTTTCAGCAATTCTTTCCTCAAGCACCGCGTCATCAAAGTTAACGTTTGTGATTGTGGCAAACAAGCCCTCAAGCATAATTCTCAAGGTTTCTTTGTCTGGGGTTTTGTCCTTGTGCACAAGTGAAAGCGCAATCAGCGCACCTGTCAGCTCATCTTGCAAATTTGCGGTATTGTCCTGCTTGCCGCAGACGCCTGCTCTTGCTGTGCAAGCTATGTTTCCTGCTGTTTGCTCGCATTGAAAACAAAACATATTTTTCATTTATAATTTCCTCCCTATTGTTGTGGTTTACGCTTCTACTATTATTGCCAAGATAGGCTGAATCAATTCGCCACTTGACTTTATGTTGTAAGTCTAATACAATAAAAATAAAAAATATGTTGCATTTGCAACGGAGATAGAAAAATGGAAAAATATTTTGACCAAATAAAAAAATGCCAGCTTTTCAGCAATATAGCCGAAGCTGACTTGAAGTCGCTGCTTAATTGTCTTTCCTCAAGATTTCATAGCTTTGAGAAAGGCGAGTTCATTTTTAGGGAGGATAGTGTGGCAGAGTCGGTGGGGGTAACGCTGGTTGGCAGAGTGCATATAATCCACGAGGATTATTGGGGAAACCGCACAATTCTCGCCCAAATCGCAGAGCATGAGCTTTTTGGCGAGGCATTTTCCTGCGCCGAAGCCGAAAGGTTGCCCGTTAGCGCAATAGCCGACGAAAAATCCGAAATAATGCTGATTGATTACCGCAAAATTATCACGACATGTCCGTCGGCGTGTTCGTTTCACACACAGCTAATCAAGAATATGCTGAAACTTATAGCAAAAAAAAATATGATGCTAACACAAAAGATACAGCTCATATCAAAGCGGACAACTCGCGAAAAGCTGCTTCAATATTTTTCGTTGCAAGCCAAGCTTTTAAACACAAAGGAATTCGAGATTCCCTTTGACAGGCAGCAGCTTGCGGATTATCTTTGCGTGGACAGAAGCGCAATGTCAAGAGAGCTTGGCGCAATGCAAAAAGAAGGCCTGCTACACTTTGCCAAAAACCGCTTTACGATTTTGGTGTGAAGCAAGACCCTCGTATATAGTTGAATGCCCTGTAGTTCGACCTACGTTCTTTTCTTGAGGAGAAAAGAACCAAAAGACCTTTTTATGGGACATGAGCTTTTCTTTTTTTCCTGCATGGCTTATCACCGCAAGAAAGACGCAACCTCGTTTAAACCGTTTTGCAGAAAGGCAAAACTCACTCATCTGCGCGCCCGTCACACGACTTTTTTGCGGTTTGTTTTTAAAATAATAGACAATCTACTATTTTAGTAGCTGCAAAATTTCTTCGGGCTTTCGCATTGCTTGTGAAAGCATTGCTTGCGCAGCTTGCAGCAAAATATTGTGCTTGACAAAATTCATCATTTCTTCGGCCATGTCGGCATCACGGATAGAGCTTTCTGCACTTTGCAGGTTTTCAGCTTGATTTTCAAGGCTGTTTATGGTGTGCTCCATTCGGTTGATTTGTGCGCCAATGGTCGCTCGTTGGGAAGAGATTTGATTTATCGTTTTATCCAAAACCCCAACGGCTTTGACCGCGTTATCTCGGGTTTTTATGTCGGTTTTCGATAGCGTGTCGCCCTTTTCTGTGTCACCAAGATTTGCGCTCGACATATTGTCAAGATGTACGCCCACCCGTTGGTCCGCGCCGCCATTTGCCCCAATCTGAAACACAAGCTTTGTGCTATCGTTTGCACTCAAGGCATTGGCTAAATCAACTAAAGTTGCACTAACGGCAATGTTTGTAACCACGCCGCTTTTAAGCTTGCTCGTGTCAATGCTTACTGCAAGAGTGCTGCCGTTCATGGCAAATTCGATTTTGTTGTCGCTTGTCGCAAACTGTGCGTGGAGAATCTTATCGTCAAGCTTGAGCGCGGCAAAGCCTGCGCCGTCAGAATTAACTTGCAAATTAATAGTGCCTGTGCCCTTTAGCGTTCCGCTTGCAGTTAGCGCGGTTTGGTCAAGCCCCAATTCCTCAATGCCCTTGTACCCTTTTGAGCCACCAGGGCTGCCATTTAAAAGCTTGATGCCGTTAAACTCTGTCGATTCAGATATGCGGTCAATTTCTTCGCGGATTGCCTCATATTCCTTTTGCAAAAGTGCTCTGTCTTCGTCGCTAAGGGTACCGTTTGAGGCTTGAATGGCAAGCTCGCGCATTCGTTGCGCAATAGCGTGCTGCTCATTTAAGCCGCCCTCTGCCGTTTGCAGTATCGAAATTGAGTTCTGTGCGTTTTGGGTAGCCATTTTTAAGCCTCGTATCTGGCTGCGCATACGCTCAGAGACACCAAGCCCCGCAGCGTCGTCCGCTGCCGAGTTAATTTTGCTGCCCGAGCTTAACCTCTCAAGTGCTTTGCTTACCTGCTTGCTCTGGTATTGCATGTTGTTGAATACTTTAAGCGCGGAAATATTGTGCTGAACTACCATGTTTCAACCTCCCCGCTGTGTTGTTGGAATCCATTCCTGCGGGAGTCTAAATCATGAAGACTACATAACTGTTATCGGCCAGCAATACAAAAACTTTAGTAATTATTTAAAATAATTTTATAAAATATAAAAAATTGCACCAAAACCGTGTGACGGGCGCGCAGAT